>JBAVOD010000223.1:0-10174 GCA_049691735.1 Bacteroidales bacterium | reverse complement strand
CTATCAATCCGACATTGATCCTGTCGCTGGCGGGAATGATGGTCCTTGCGTGCATGACAGAGGGCGCAATGGAGAGCCCTGCAGCTGCAACCGCTGTATTTTTCAAAAATATTCTGCGTGTTGTCATATCTAACTTTTTTCAGTTTTTATCTCACAAGAAATCTGTAGATGGTCCTTGAAGCAAAAATCTCACCCGGATTCAGTACTGTTGATGGAAAATTGGGATGGTTCGGGCTGTCTGGAAAATGTCCGGATTCAAGACAGAGGCCGCTCCTGAAATTATAAGGTTTGCCTCCATGGCCGATCTGGCTTCCGTTCAGGAAATTGCCTGAATAGAATTGCATGCCAGGCTGGTCGGTTATGACCTCGAGGATCCGTCCGCTGACAGGCTCGTATACAAGCACATCAACATCTTCCTTATTGTCAAGGACAAAATTATGATCGTAGCCTTTTGCAACCTTGAGCTGCTCGTAATCATCATTAATGCGTTCCCCGATTGTATGGGCTGTCGTAAAATCAAGAGGCGTCCCGGCAACCGGCAATATTTCGCCGGTAGGGATAAGGGTTGAATCAACGGGAGTATATGAAGAAGCCTTAAGGGTCAGGATGTGATCGAGAATATCCCCGTTGCCTGCTCCGTGAAGGTTAAAATAAGCGTGATTGGTTACATTGATGACAGTCGGTTTATCGGTTGTGCATTTGTAATCCATTATAATCTCATTGTTGTCAGTCCAGGTGTATGTTACCTGCGCTGTCACATTTCCGGGATACCCCTCTTCCATATCGGGGCTCAGGTAGGTAAATCTCACAGCCGGTACCTTGCTGTCTTTCAGGATCTCAGTATCCCAGACGACGCTGTGCCAGCCCTTTGGACCTCCATGGAGGGAATTCGGGCCGTCGTTAAGGGGAAGATGATAGGTGACCCCGTCAAGAACGAACTCTCCTTTAGCAATCCTGTTTGCATACCTCCCTACAGTGGAGCCGAACGAAAAATCGCCCTTGAGAATTTCGTCGAATGTGTCATATCCGAAAGTGATATTGTCTTTTTTCCCTTCCTTATCAGGCACTTCGATCCAGGTAATCTTGGCACCGTAATTTGTAAGCCGGATAACATTCCCCGGTTTATTGGTAAGGGTCAGCCGGTACACTTCCTTGTCCTGGTAATTGCCGTATACTTCCTGCCTTACAAGTTCCTTCTTTGCCGTAGTACGCGCGCATCCTGCGGCAATAATTATACTCACGATAAACAGCGCTGAGAATAACAGATGTTTTTTCATAATAAAATTTTGTTTTTAATAAATTAATAATCAGATTATGCGAATCAGGAGAATTTCGTTTTTATTCTGTTCTGAACTGCTGTGCAGGCAATCCGGAACTATTGAACAGGGAAGCCACAGAGCCGTTATGCCAGCAATACCTGGCCGATACCGGGTCATCAACCGCCGGTGAGATCAGCAAGACCTCATTGTTCATGATCGTGGCATCAGCTTTCGAGTACCTTCCATCCTTTCCGGCAACCTCAAATCCGGCCAGCGTCCCGTCACCGGACACGAGGCCTTCATCAATATTGTCAAATACGATCTTAACTTTCCGGCCATCGACCGACATGGATTTATAAACCGGGCCCTGAAATTTCACATCCTTCCCATAATCTTTTGCAAGGGCCAGGTTTGCAAGCCGCTCCCCAACCTCTTTCTTGAACGGGGGATGGATGTTCATAACAGTTGCAACATCAAGCGTAACCACCATTCCTGTATTTGGCAGGTCAAGGGCTTTTTCCTGTGATTCGCGAAGATAAGCTGATTCGGTTGAATCGAGGCCGGCATAGATATATGGTGCAATCTGCACGAAATAGAACGGAAAATCCCTGATACCCCAGGCTTCTCTCCAGTTCTGTATCATCAGCGGGAAAATTTTCGAATACTGGTCGGCCCTGCCTACATTTGATTCGCCCTGGTACCAGATCGCACCCTTCACAGGGTATTTTACAACAGGGTTCACCATTCCGTTATAAAGTGATGTGGGGGTATTAGGACCGATTGCCTTTGGCCTTTTGACCGAAGAGAAATCATTCGAAGCCACATCAAAAATGAAGAATTTATTTCCTGCAAGCTCTGCAACCGGATAATATTTCCATTCGCCGTCAAGTCCGATCCCACCCGATCTCTTCCCTTTGACAGTCAGATTAATTGAACCCGGTTTGCCCCATATTCCACCGCCACCCTGGTTGTCAATTACCCTGACTGCGATCGTATTAAATCCCTCTTTTACAAGGTTACGGGGAATCTCGTAATTCCTCTCAAGCTGGTAGACACCCGAAACCTCGTTTGAACCTATGAGCTTTCCATTGAAGTATGCCCTGTCCATATCGTCGATGGGACCAAGTGAGAGAACAAGATCCTTTCCTGCCATTTCTGCCGGCACCTCTACCGACTTACGGAACCACACCGCCCCATCAAAATCGCCCGTTACCGATTCAAACAGGCTGGGTAAGGTCATTACGGGCCAGCCCGAGTCGTTGAATCCGGGTTCAGGCACATTTTCATCGTTAAAACTGAGGTCCTTCCACTGGTTTTCTGCCGGCGGACCAACTATAAGCTGCTTGTGCCCGTTAAGCCAGGTCTGGTATTCCGCCAGAAGCGGCGCCGATTGCCTGATTTCTGCAATTTCCTGGTTAAACTCGCCGGCATTTTCGAGGACCTCCGCCGAGATCCATGCTTCAGCCGGTGTACCTCCCCATGCCGATTCAATAACGCCGATCGGGATTTGCAACTCCTCGTGAAGTTTCCTGGCGAAAAAATACGCCGTAGCGCTGAATTGTCCCACAGTTTCAGGGCTGCTTACTTCCCATCTGCCGGTGCATTCTTCGGCAGGCTCCGATGAAACTTTTTTCTGAACGTTGAATAACCTGATCGTGGGTATTGATGAAGTGGCTATTGTCCGGGCCGAATGCATAATAGTATCATTCGGTGGCCATCCTGCAAGGGGCATCTCCATGTTTGACTGCCCTGAGCAGAACCATACCTCGCCGATAAGGACATTATTGATTGTCAGGTTTGTGTCGCTGGCCGATATATTTATCGTATAAGGCCCGCCGGCAGCGGGAGTCTGAAGAGTTACCGACCATTTACCGTCCTGGCCGGATGTTGCCTGCCCTGAAGCATTCCATCCTGCGCTAACGTTTATTTTATGACCGGGAGCAGCCTTACCCCATATGCTGGCGGTACTCTTCTGCTGAAGGAGCATATTGTCTCCTATCAGCGATGGCAATTCAATCCGGGATGGTCCCTTCTGGCATGCAGACATTACTGCAGCAAACAGAAGTAGCAGAGCTGTTTTTTTCATGTTAAGGGGATATTTCCAATCGTTGTGCATAAGTAAAAGGATCTCAGTCTATTTCACTCGTGATACCACGAGCTTTTTGCCATAGTATTTTACAGTTTCATCGGGAACGGCCTGCGGATCGAATGCAGCTGAATTTTCCCTGGTTATCCAGATGATGTTGAACGTCCTGCTGCCGGGCATGCCATTAAATTCTCCAACCCTTTCGCCTATTGTAAGCTCACCTGTTGATTCATCATAGCTGAATTTGATCGTGCTGCATGCACCTTTTTCATAATTATAGTTAGTATTTTCATCCTCATACAGTGTAAAAGCGCAATTTTTACCGGTATAAACCCTGAGTGTTATCGGATCAGCCGGTTTTTCTTCTGTAAACTGCATCAAAGGTCCGATGGGAATTATTGAACCTTCCTTTACAAACAGGGGTATGCGTTCGTAAGGTGCGTCGACCGACAGCCTGTACCCGCCAAAATAGTATATCCCCGTATAGAAATCGTACCAGCCGGATGAAGAGGGAAAGTAGACCTCGCGCTTCCTTGCCTTGTACCTGTATACCGGCGCTACCAGCAACGAGGGCCCGAACATATACTGGTCGCCGATTCCTGCCACTGCCCTGTCGCTTCCGAAATCCATTGCCATGGCACGCATGATGGTGTAATCATTAAAATAGGTCAGCCCTGCCAGGGAATAGAGATACGGCATCAGCATATACCTGAGATTGTCGTAGTATACCATGCTCGTGTATGCAGGATGGCCCTCAGGCGATATATTGTATACCTCACGATAGGGGTATTGTCCATGGCTTCTGAACAGCGGGCAGAATGATCCGAACTGGAACCACCGTGTGTTGAGCTCCCGCCATTCTTCAAGATCTTCAGATCCTTCCTTTGCATTTGCATAGCGGTTCTCGACACAGAAGCCGCCAATATCGAATGTCCAGTATGGTATGCCGGACATTGAATAATTGAGTCCGGCCGGGATCTGGGCTTTCATGTCCTCCCACCGTGTACCTATGTCACCGCTCCATGTTGCTGTTGAGTAACGCTGAAGTCCTGCAAATCCCGATCGTGTCAGAAGGAACACGCGCTTTGAAGGGTCGGCCGATCTCTGGCCATTGTATATTGCCATTGCATTGACCAGGGCATAGGTATTAAAATATTTGGCCGAAGGTCCCAGGGCTGTAGGAGTAGTGAGCAACTTACGGTACTCTATGCTCGAATTTGACAGGATATCAGGCTCGGAAGCATCCATCCACCATGCATCAAATCCTTTGGTATACAGGTGTTCTCTCATCTGTTCCCAGAAAAGGTCTCTGGCGCCCTGGCTGTAGGCATCATAGAACGACCCGATATACCCCTTCCCTATCCAGTCCCTCACGCTGTCGTTCACAGCCTGTCTGTACATCCAGCCCCTGCTGTCGAACTCCTTGTAGTGTTTGGTTGTAACGTAGAATTTTGGCCAGACCGATATCATAATTTTTGCATTCAGCCGGTGGACGCTATCGACCATACCGGAAGGATCAGGGAAGAATTTCGGATCAAATTCATGCGAACCCCAGGCATCGACGGGCCAGTACGACCAGTCAAGCACTATATTGTCAAGGGGAATGTTTCTTTTCCGGTATTCCTTTACAACATTAAGGAGCTCCGTCTGTGAACGGTACCTTTCCCTGCTCTGCCAGAAGCCCAATGACCATTTTGGCATTATCGGAGCCTTGCCGGTAAGGGTACGGTATCCGCTTATGACCCTGTCGGGATTCTCGCCATGGATAAAATAATAATCAATCTGATCGCCAATTTCGGAATAAAGCGATAACCGGCCCTGTTCCTCAGGTGACCGCGGACTGAGAGCTTTGAGGCCTATATATGAGACACCTCCGTCGGGCTTCCATTCGACCCTGACGGGATATCTGCTGCCTTTTGTGAGGTTCAGGCTGAACTTGTATGTATTTGGATTCCAGGCCGTTCTCCAGCGTTCGGGGACCACAAGTTCGTTGTTGATGAATACCTTGACGTAACCGGCATAATAGAGTTTGAAAAAATAGAGGCCGCTTTCAGCCGGTTCGATATTTCCTGTCCAGGTTATGGCAGACCCGTAAAAGGGGAACTCCTTAGGGAAATTCTTTATCGTTGTAAGGTTTTCATAATCAATTGATGCCTCTTTCCTCTTTACAAATACCCGGGCTGTATCGGAATTGATGTAATATGATGCAGTCAACCCGCCCGCTTCACCCAGGTCATCATAAAGAGTGAACAGGTCCATATCGGAATAATCGCGCGGATCCCCGAATTTTGTCAGCGAGTAATTATCCCAGAGTATTCCGTAGTTCCTGCCTGACAGGACGAACGGGACTGCAACTTTGGTGTTGTACTGGTAAAGACTCTCGTTAAGTCCCTTATAGTTGAATTCATCCGACTGATGCTGGCCCAGACCATAAAATGCCTCATCAGCAGGCGATTCAAACACCTGGCCGATTGAGTACCCGTCAGTTCCCCCGATATTTACCGGTTTAAAGGATTTTCCTCCCGCACCTACCTCCCTGAGAATGACCTTATTCTTTGGATTGCAGAAAATGACAGCACCTGTGCGGAGTGATACCTTTGCCCTGATTTTTGAGGTTGACAGTACAAGTGTATCTATCATCTGCTTAACCTCAAACGGGGTGGACAAAACTCCCTGATCGGTTACACACAGGCTTTTTTCATCTGAAAAGCCATTCACCGGAGAAGCAATTACATGAATGATCTCATCATTTACAACCTCAAGCTTCATTTGCTTTGTCGCTGAACCACCGGTTGGCCTGAACCTGATGATGACTCCATTATCCTTTTTCTGCCAGGTGGTCTGAGAGCACATGGTCAGAAGAATAACCGATGCGAAAAATAGTGGAATGCTTTTCATACAATGTAATTTACAACACTTCATGAATTGCTTTTCAGCTGATGACGTACTCGGCTTCGATCTCAGTAAGCAGATCGCCCCGGCAGATATCCGATTCAATATACACAGCCGGCAGATCCGGGAAATGAGCAGTGCAGATCTCCTTCACTATTCCGAAGTCATTCTGCTCCCTGATATAGACCCTGATCAAAGCAAACCTGCCCTGATCCAGACTGATATCTTCCAGAAGCTGATTTATGCGCTCAACATCCGTAAGCTTCTTAATATTCTCTATTGTGACAATAGTCTGCTCCCTCACATCTCCTTTTCCGATCGTTTCCTGTCCGATAATTGAAGCGGTGCCTGAGATGAAGAGATTCTGACCTTGATTGGTTACCACAAGGAGTGCTCTTTCAAACTGCGGAGGGTGTTTTGCTGTCCGGTTCTTACCTGGTAATCCTTTCAATACCTGCTGACTATATTCATAAGCGTTCAGCTGGTTTGGATTCTCAACCCTTCTTATCTTAACTGACGGATTATCGCTGACAGCATAAAAATCAAGGAATACTCCTCCATATTTCATACCTATGCCTGTGGCTGCCGGATAATGGGCAACAGTCCTGAACTTCCTGTAATATTCGTTCCTTACTTCATTAAAAACCTGGTAGTTCTGAAACCCCTTCCTGAATTCCAGAATATTCCCGATATAATTCCACTGACGGACAACGTTGTTCAGCGATAAACCCTCAGCAGCAAGTATTTCGTTAACCATGTCGAAGCCGGCACAGGCAGCTTCCCTTGTATCCTCCCACAGCATGTCGCTGCCCAGGCCGGCTCCCCACACTTCCTTATCAGGATCTGATCCGATGACCACATAAGGAACTCCCCTGTGAAATTTAGTATTGATCTCGAGGTTATCGCCTGAAATAAACAATCCTTCAACAGAGACTTTTACCGGATTTTCAGGAGGATGTATGGTGATACTGAATACGGGGCAACCGGGACTGAAGGATTCAATGACTGATCTTGAAATATGTTCCTTGACCTTTACATACGCCGGATAATCGGGGACATTCACAAATATGCTGAGTTTCAGGGGCCTGCTGCCTTCAGCAACAACACCGGCGATCAGGTCACGACACTGCAGCCACTCTTCAATAATGGTTCCGGTCGATACAGGTTTGAAGATCTGATACTGGTTCAGCATAAAAGGTCAGTCTTTCCTCTCAAAAGTAACAACTTTTGGTAATGAACCAATGGCTTTCAGCATTGACCTTCTATCCTTCCTGACTTTTCCCGTTATTAATTCAGGAATGTTGAACGACCCTGGTGACATGTCGTTCCTGACGGCAACCCGTGATCAACCCGGTTACATGTTCAGTATTATTCCTGTTTACCTGTTCATCAGATTGGAAGCTTTATTTTTCAGGCTCGTCCAGCAGCTGGTCTGCGGCCAGTACAAGGAACATGAAATTGGTTGCACCACCTCCCATAACATATTCCTGCTGCTGCCACAGGAATGGCCAGTCGAGAAGTTCAGGAAAGTCGGGACGGATAAGTGCTGTCCCTGAAGATACTCCCCCGGGGATATATGACCAGTCGGCCCTGTTCACTCCGTACGCAACCGTAGTTGACCTGGGGCCTACACCTGAGGCAAATGAAGCCGTATTTTCACCCGGATGCACGCCGAGGATGAAATTAAGGGCATTAAAGATTGGCGCAGCGGAGAAAATATCCGGAAATGCTTTGTAGAGATAGTATTGGTGCACTCCAAAGCTCTGGATATTCCAGCCGGCACCCCAGATCTGCGGCCTGTAAGGAACCCCGAAGGGAGTTTCAGCAGCCTGCTTTGAGATCTCCTCCGACAGCGGTTTTGCCGCCTCCCTCACTGCCTCCGTGAACCGGGGATCATTTATTTTTGGCAGAGCTCTTCCTATGAGCCAGCCAAGGTTCCTGAACCCCCTTACGACAGTCGCCTGGTTATCGACAATATATTTTTTGTACTTTTCATCGCCGGTTGTCAGAAAGAGCTCAATGGCACCATGGACCTTCGCGCCCACAACTCCGCCTGTCATCTGATAATCGTGCGACCAGATGGCTGTGGCAGCATCGAGGCAACTCCGGCTCAGTTCATTGTTGAATCCCCTGAGAACTCTTGAGACGGCAGCCAGGTGTGCGGCAGTTGTCAGTTCCCTTGAAGGATTGTTTTCCGTAAAAACCCACCGGTCGTCAGCAACAGCCGAAGCAGTCCCGGTCTTTTCACCCTGCTTCAGCTTTCCGTCATAAACAAGTCCGTCGGTCATTGTCGATCCGTCTCCAAGCAGGACATATTGCCTTTTAGTGGGGCAGATTATACCCCGGTAAAGGCGTCCCAGGCTGCTGTATCCCCCAACAACTGTAAGAGCCCCGTGCTCTATCTGCTGGAGCAGGTCGTTTTTGCCGTCAGGTTGATGTATCTCCACTACGTGAGCCAGCTGATCAATCGAAGTCTCGTCATAGTCGATCCTGAAAGCCTCGTAAATCATAGCAAGAATATATGCTTCACCGCTCTGTGATTCAACCCGGAGGTCATAATCACCGGCATCGTGCCAGCCTCCGGAATTGAGGCCGGGAACATGCTCGCCCGGTTTAAATCCGGTAAGCGTCGATTCACCCTGGATATACCCGTCAAAATGGTTGTGATTGACAGGCGCCATCATTGCATCGTCCATATGGCACAGCCCGTGCCACACTCTGTACTTTTCATTTACCCTCATATGGCACATCTGGACGGGAAGGAAGTACTCAAGCGTCGGCTGCCATACATTCCTGGTATACACATCAGTAGCGATCCTGAAGGGTTCCGACTTTGAATCACCGTATTGTACAAAATAGATCCCCTCTTCCCTGACCTTTGTAAAATCGAATTTGTAATAATTATATCTAAGGAAGGTTCCCCATTTAACAGCATCAGCATCACTTATTTTTTCCTCTCCGTCCTGCCCGATCCTGATCAGAGCCGGTTTCACCTCGCTGCTGTCATTCTTATCTGTTTCAATTATTGCAGCTTTTTCCTGGTCAGGATGATATCCGATCTGGGATACATGGATTACCGCCGGGCTTTTCCAGCCCTGAACCACGTTCGGCGTAATTATCCATTCAACAGCATTCCTGGTTGCGCCTTTTTGAACCAGCGAACGCACTACAAACCAGCCGTTGTTATGTAAATATCGTCCATCGAGCAACCGGAGATCACCTGTCCGCGACTCAATAGCCAGTCTCAACAGGTCATTCTCAGGAGCAACTGTCAGTTTTTTCCCTGTTGCCATCGGAAGGGCAGCGACAATCCCACCCTGTTTGTCAGTAAGGGCAGGTCCGTTTGCCTGCCTTGGAAATATTCCGGATTTACTGTCCATGAGCCACGTTTTTCCAAAAAGCAAGCCCGGGAACAGTTCCATATTGAAGCCCACCTTCCCGATGAATTCATCAGGTACAGGCTTTTCAAGATCGACAGTCACAACTATCGATTCGCCCTGTGCATGTACATTTACAGTATAATTAAGATTCAGAGCGGGGTATTCAATGGGGTTGAATCCTATCCCGTTAATAGCAGGATCGGGATATGCTAGGCTGACGGTTATTGTATTTGAAGCCGGCTCAGCTTTCCTGCCAAGTTGCTTCGGGATGGGCTGCCACTGTCCGGGGGTTTCATCAAGACGCAGATCGCCGTTGGTAGCGATACGCTTCCCGTGCATAATAACTGCCACCCCTCCCTGGTGACCTTCGGGATAAATATCCTGGAACGCCATTACGTTAACTCCTCCCCGCTCAAAGTACTCGAGCTTATTGAGAGTAAAGGGTGACTGCTGCGACATGCAAATGCCGGTCACCAGAAACGCTGAAATCACCGACCAAAGTTTTTTCATCTCTATAATTTAGTTAGGGATCACAAAATGCCGCTGTCAGGCTATCT
>JBAVOD010000222.1:0-18443 GCA_049691735.1 Bacteroidales bacterium | reverse complement strand
GTAATATGTCCTTAAATACCTGGTCGGGCCAGAACGGGTCAGAACGGTCCTTATGTTTTTTCCCCCATGGACCAACACTTCCGAACTGTCTGAATGCCACCAGATGTGCTATTATAAGTGAAAGCAGAATGAACGGTATGATGGCCACATGCATAACAAAGAAGCGCGAAAGTGTCACCTGGCCCATATCCGTTCCTCCGATAATGACTTTTTTGATCCAGTTTCCGATAACAGGAAATGTACCTGCAATGTTGGTCCCTACCTTTGCTGCAAAATAACCAACCTCATCCCATGGCAACAATACACCTGTAAAGCTCATGAGAGCAGTCAGCAGCAAAAGTACCACCCCGACAAGCCATGTGAGTTCACGCGGACGCTTATATGCTCCCCATATAAAGACCCTTATCATATGCAGGCCCACAAGTACGATCATCGCCTGTGCACCCCAGTAATGGATCCCATGTATCAGCCATCCGAACGGGACATGGATCCTGAGGTAATTTACGCTTGCATAAGCATGGTCGGTAGCCGGGACATAGTAGAATAACTGCCAGACGCCCGATATGACCATCAGGGAGAAGACAAAAAGCGTTGCGCTGCCCAGAGTATAAAAAAAGCTTGATCCGCCCGGAATATCTTCTTCAATGATGAATTCCAGGGTTGATTTCAACGGAAACCTTTCATTGAACCACGCCGATAGCCGCGATCTTTTCTTCATTTCAGGAAATGACAATTTTTTCAGGGATCCCTATTTCAAATCTTTCCCACTCAACATATAAATTACCGGCAACGATTTTCTGCGGTAATGTGTCGAGTTCTCTTGGCGACGGACCTGCAACAACTTTCCCCTGCATTGTAAAAACACTCCCATGACACGGGCATAAAAACTGCTTTTCCTCCGGCTTCCATTCAAAACTGCATCCCAGATGCGGACAAATGGGGGAGAAAACGGTTGCTGAAACGGGTGAATGCTTAATGATCCACACAACCCTGTTCCTGGTTTCGACTATATAAGCATCTTCAACCTGTTCGGAAAAACTGATCCTGGTTGGCTCATCCAAAGGCAGAAGATCAATATTTGCAATTTCTATGAATTTTCTACGGCTTTTAGATGGCTCATGATTAATCAATGAGCCAATGAAAGGAATGCCAATAATAAGGCTACCCAACAGAGTGAATATCCCTGTCACCTTTTTGAGGAATTCACGCCTTTTTACCGAATATGCCTCATTATCAGATCTATTCTCGTTTTCCGGTGATCCGTCCATGTTATTAATTTAACCTTAAGGTGTTTTCAATATCGATTGCTGAAAATATTGGTTGCTTATATGGTCCTGGATGTTACGGTTTACAGGTGCATGATTTTTTTACCGGAGATCCTGTAGCTTTGTTTTTTTACTAACAAACTCAGTAGTGTAAAAGTTCTCAGGCAGGGAGCCAGCCTTCATTCTGCTTATCTTTGCATATTTAAAAATTGCAATTTGAATTAAATCAGTTATCAGCATGATTCAGGAAATATTTCCCCACCGCTTCAATAATCATTATCTCGCAAACAAAAAAATTGGAGAACAGGATTTTGTCCTTCATTATAGCGGAAATTTATTGTTATTGAAAACCAGTGGCGATGAATTCGAAATACCGCAAAAAAAAGATTTTTCAGAAATTTCAGATAAAACAGAAACTACATTTTTATTTACTCTTGATGATGTTCCGTGTTTTCTTATATGGGATAACCTTGAGGAAGACGAGCCCCAATTCATTTATAAGGAAATCAATTTTTTCCGGACTGCCATGCAGCAGGAAATAGCATGGATCAGTATTTTGGGTTTTCATCTTATGAACTGGTATTCGCAAAATAAATTTTGCGGAAAATGCGGTTCAGGAACACAGCATAAACCTGATGAAAGAGCCCTGATTTGTCCTGTATGCAATACAATTGTTTTTCCGAAAATTTCTCCGGCAATTATCGTCGTAATAATTTGCAATAATAAAATACTGCTCGCCAGTAATTCAAATTTTTCCGGTAACTGGTATTCGTTGATTGCCGGGTTTGTCGATGTTGGCGAAACACTCGAAGAGGCTCTGACACGTGAGGTTAAGGAAGAGGTGGGATTGGATGTTAAGAATATCAGTTATTATAAAAGTCAACCCTGGCCCCTGTCAGGTTCGGTGATGATCGGTTTTATTGCTGAAGCTGATGATACTCAGCCCATTTCTATAGATAACAAAGAAATTACAGATGCTGCCTGGTTCACCAGGGGAGACCTTCCGAAACATTCCTCGAATATAAGCATTGCCGGCGAGATGATTGAAAAATTTGAAAAAGGAGAACTATGACGACCGAAGTCAACAGGTTTCATATAGCAAATATAGTCAAAAGGAGGTATGGACAGGACCGATCAGTAGTGATTGGTGATTGGTGATTAGACTCTGCGGATATCTGCGAGAGATCTGCGAAAATCTGCGAGAACTTCTTCAAGAGCAGGATTCTGCACTTATTTCATTATCGCAGGGATCCTCATCCTGTAAAATGACCTCCAGACGAACAGCAATGCTATGCAGAAAAAAATCACACCTGCAAAGGGTGCATACGGACTGAACGATTCGGAAACAGATATTCCCATGGCCAGCAGGCCGAACAGGGTGGTAAATTTGATGACCGGATTAAGAGTGACCGAAGCGGTATCCTTGAACGGGTCTCCAACGGTATCGCCTATCACTGTTGCCGCATGCATGGGGGTCCCTTTCTGGTTCAGGTCTACCTCCACGACCTTCTTGGCATTGTCCCAGGCTCCGCCCGCATTGGCCATGAAAATTGCCTGTAACAGCCCGAATACCGCGATCGAGATAAGGTAACTTATAAACAATGAAAGTGACTCCAGTTTAAGATCATTCCCAACCTCGGACGGGGATGAAAAAAATGCAAAGGCAAGTGCGAATGAAAATACAGAAATGAAGATATTGAACATTCCCCACTGCGCATACTCAGTACAGATCTTAACAACCTCAATCGAATTTTCAATATTGGCGGTGGGGCTTGCATCCTCACCCAGCCTGATATGCTGCTTTATATATTCAACCGCCCTGTGCGCACCGGTGGTCACAGCCTGGGTTGAAGCACCGGTAAACCAGAAGATCACGGCCCCTCCCGAAACAAAACCGATTATAGTCCAGGGATTCAGCAGGTTCAGTACCGCATCCGGCTCTATTCCGAGCTTGTTTTTTATTAAAAGGATCAGTGAAAATATCATTGTAGTGGCCCCTACCACCGCTGTGCCGATAAGAACCGGTTTTGCAGTTGCCTTGAAGGTGTTTCCCGCTGAGTCATTGGCTTCGAGGTAATATTTTGCCTTTGTGAAGTCGGGACTGAATCCGAATTCATTTTCGATTTCCCTGCTTATATCAGGCCGCTGCTCAATCAGCGACAATTCATAGATCGACTGGGCATTGTCGGTAACAGGTCCGTAACTGTCGACAGCAATGGTTACAGGCCCCATACCCAAAAAACCAAACGCAACAAGTCCGAATGCAAAAATTGACTCATATGTCATGATCTCATGAAGTCCGATCCTGCTTATCAGGTAAGCAAAGAACATCAGGAATATGAAGACAATCCCCATCCAGAAAGCGCTGAAACTTCCGGAAACAAACCCCGACAGGATCGTCAGCGACGGGTTCCCCTCGCTCGAAACCTGAACTACCTCCTTCACATGCTTTGACTTCGGACTTGTGAATATTTTTGTGAATTCAGGAATAATAGCTGCACCCAGGGTGCCACAACTTATGATTGACGATAATGTCAGCCACAGGCTGTGATGCACCGATCCGATCGCAGTCGAGGGACCCACAAGGAAGTAAGATGCAACGAATGTGCCGGCAATTGAAAGTGCAGATGAGATCCAGATGAGCCTTGTCAGAGGCACTTCAAAATCGAGGTCAGTGCTTTTGGCGTAAATTATATTACTGCTGATCCTGTTTATAACGTAAGCAAGCAATGACGTAATGATCATCAGGATGCGCATGAGGAATATCCATGTAAGAAGCTCGCGCTGGTAACCTATATTGGTAACCGAAAGCACTATAAAAGAAATCAGGGCTACTCCCGTAACTCCGTAAGTTTCAAACCCGTCGGCAGTCGGACCTATACTGTCACCGGCGTTATCTCCTGTGCAATCAGCAATCACACCCGGATTTCTCGGATCATCTTCCTTGATGTTGAATACAATTTTCATAAGGTCCGCTCCGATATCTGCGATCTTGGTGAAGATCCCCCCAGCTATTCGCAGTACGCTGGCACCAAGCGATTCGCCAATTGCAAAGCCTACAAAGCTGGCACCTGCGTATTCGCGGGGAACAAACAGGAGAATGATCAGCATCATTATCAGTTCTACCGACACCAGCAGCACGCCGATCGACATGCCGGCATCGAGCGGAATATTCAGAAGCCTTACGGGTTTACGCTGCAGCGAGGCGAAAGCCATCCTGCTGTTTGCCAGGGTGTTCATTCTGATGCCAAACCAGGCAACACTGTACGAGCCCAATATCCCTACCACCGACCAGAGGAGTATTAACAGCACTCCGCCTGCGGAATTATGCTGCAGATAGCCAAAATAGAAAGCAATACAGGCACCAATGATGAGAAAAAGAATTATCAGCAATTTCCCCTGCTGGATCAGATAGGTTTTACAGGTCTCGAAGATCATACCGGCAACGTCGAGCATCGAGCTGTGAGCCCTGATCTTTCTTACCTTCAGATACTGTAAAATTCCAAACCCGAAACCCAGAAGGCAGATTACCAGACCGATGTAGAGCAGATCATTCTGCGACTCATTCAAAGAAGGAATAATCAGGTCAGTATCGCCTGCCTGCAAGGCAACAGGAAGAAGCATGGCACTTACAAAAAAAATAAGCTTTTTCGTCACACGAAAATTATTTCATTCGCATTGTTACATTTAAAACAATGATTATTAGAAATATGTTCTGATCACCGGGAGTTCAAACTTATTAATGCACCGGAGGGTGAAATAATCTCGTCAACTGTTCGTGCGCCTTCAGCTATTTGTCTGCCTGACATGGGTACGTCGCGGATAATTTAGCAGGAGCAAGGGAATTATCGCGGCTTTGTTGTTATATATACAAATGTTTTTGAGCGTTGAAGAATCTCTTTGTACCAAAACATGTTATATAACATAATTTCAGAATAAATGATGAGGAATACCCTGATACTAAACCTGTGCCTTTGTTCTGCCTGTCTGCCGGCACTTGCTCAGACAAGCCTCTTCGACAAGCAGATGCAGGTTGGCTTTAAAGAAAAACAGGGGCAGTTTGTTGCACTTGATACAAGGCTGGTAAATGAAGCCGGCGACACTGTCATTCTTGGAGATATACTTAAAAGGCCTACCATCCTGGGCCTTGTCTATTATAACTGCACCGGGGCCTGCAGTCCGCTTATGATGGGAATGTCCAAATTCATTGATGCCATTGACCTTCAGCCGGGCAAGGATTATGATGTCTTTACAGTAAGTTTTGATCCTTCAGAGAACATTGCCCTAGCAAGGGAAAAGAAGGCCAGCTTTGTGGGCATGATGGAAAAGAAAGCCGATGCCGTCAACTGGAGATTTTTTGTATCCGACAGCCTTGACATTGCAAAGCTGGCCAGTTCAGTGGGCTTTGAATACCGGAAGGTTGAGGGACAGTACATTCATCCTACCGGCCTGATTGCGCTTGCTTCCAACGGAAAAATAACCAGGTATATCCGGGGAGTGGACTTTTCGCCTTTCGATGTTAAAATCACTCTGGTCGAAGCGGCTGACGGTAAGATCGGTCCAAGCATAAACCGCTTGCTTTCGGTCTGTTACTCATATAGTTCAACAGGTAACCAATATGTTTTCGATGTTTTGAAAGTTTCTGCAATCCTCATTCTGTTTATTGCAGTTCTGATTTTTGCATACCTCGCCCTGTCAAGGGTAATATCAAAAAAATTCAAAACCTTAAAATGAGCACTCAGGGCCAATCCGAAGAAAAGAGCTTTTACGAGTACCAGGGAAGGCATAAAGGGATCTTTGCCTGGATCCTTTCGACCGATCATAAAAGGATAGGGTTGCTTTACATGTACTCCATCCTCACCTTTTTCTCAATAGCTGCGACGCTTGGATTACTGATGAAGTTCGAGCTTATAGCCCCCGGGAAGACAATTATGGGTCCTGAGACCTACAACGCCTTCTTTACCTTACACGGTATCATTATGATATTTGCCGTTGTTATCCCGGGGTTGCCTGCCGTATTCGGGAATTTCTTTCTGCCTATTCTTATCGGATCAAAAGATGTGGCATTCCCTCGGATCAATCTGTTATCGTGGTACATGTATCTCACCGGTGTATCAATGATACTTATATCTGAGTTTACAGGTAAAGGGCCTCCGGACACAGGGTGGACTTTTTATGCTCCATACAGTATAAGGACCACGGGAAATATGATCCCTGCAGTGATGGGTGCATTTGTTCTCGGCTTCTCTTCTGTTCTTACAGGCCTTAACTTCATCACAACAATGCACCGGATGCGTGCAAAGGGAATGAGCTGGTCTAAAATGCCCTTGTTCCCGTGGTCGCTCTATGCAACGGGCTGGGTACAGATAATTGCGACACCGGTGATAGGCGTAACACTTGTCCTGATAGTGGCTGAAAGGGTCTTCCATATAGGCTTCTTCGATCCGACCCTGGGTGGAGATCCACTTCTTTACCAGCATCTGTTCTGGACATATAGTCATCCGGCTGTCTATATCATGATCCTCCCTGCCATGGGGGCAATCTCCGAAGTAATTTCAACATTTTCGCACAAGATCATCTATGGGTACAAATTCATGGTAGGCTCCCTTCTTGCAATAGCTATTGTCGGGTATTTTATCTGGGGTCACCACATGTTCACTTCAGGACTAAGCGGTACAGCTCTCTTCACATTTTCACTCCTCACATTTCTTGTGGCAATTCCAAGCGCAATTAAGGTTTTTAACTGGGTAGCCACTATGTACAAGGGGTCAATAGACCTCCAGACACCCTTTCTGTGGGCTATGGCTTTTATTTTTGTGTTCATGATCGGCGGTTTTACCGGTCTGCTCCTGGGGTCGCTTGTGACCAATGTCCATTTGCACGGCACTCATTTCGTTGTCGGCCATTTTCACTTTATTCTTTTTGGGGGTACTGGCTTTGCTTTTTTCGCGGCTATGCATTACTGGTACCCTAAGGTAACCGGCAGGATGTACGACAAGGTCTGGGCAAATATCGGGCTGTTGATATTTTTAACCGGCTTCCTGTTCCTGTATGGCGGAATGCTCTATGTCGGCTACCAGGGCATGCCAAGAAGGTATTATGATTACGATCCGATGTTCCACACGGGAAACATATTCTCATCATTTGGGGCTTATGTCCTGTTTATGGGTGCAATAATAATAATTACAAATCTCTTTGTCTCGCTCAGAAGGGGTGTCAGGGCTCCGTCGAACCCCTGGGGCGGGAAAACACTTGAATGGACAACATCCTCTCCTCCTCCACATGAGAACTTTCACGAAACCCCGGTCGTAACAACGGGACCATATAATTATTGATGAACAATAATCCGGAAATAAGCGCTGAGGCAATAACGAACAGGTTCGGGATGTGGATATTCCTGTTCACTGAAATGCTTCTCTTTGGAGCTCTGTTCATTGTCTACACAGTCTATCGTTTCAGAAATCCTGTTGCCTTTCATCTTGGAGCACAGAATCTGAATGTGGTGTTCGGGACAGCAAATACGGTCATCCTGCTTACCAGCAGTGCTGCAATTGCCATGTCAATAACCGCTGTCCAGAGAAACAACAGAAAGCTTGCCCTGGCCTTTATAGCCACCACTCTTTTCCTTGGATTGCTGTTCCTGCTAAACAAGTATTTTGAATGGAGCGAACATATAAGAGATCATATTTATCCAGGCTCATCAGTTCTCGGATTACGCGGCCAGGGCGATGTACTTTTCTTCGGGCTCTATTTTTTTATGACAGGCCTTCATGCGTTGCATGTGATTGTGGGACTGACGCTGATTACAATTGTCATTACCAAGGTGGCCATTAAGAGGATAAATTCAGGGCATTATGTGCTGCTTGAGAACAGCGCACTTTACTGGCACCTTGTCGATATTGTCTGGATCTTCCTGTACCCTATGTTGTATCTGATAACCTGAATGCGTAAGCCATGGAAAATGAAGAAACACATATTGTTCCATACCGGACTTTTCTGCTTATACTGGCACTGCTCATTGCGCTGACCTTTACCTCCCTCTTTATTACCCGGATCTACCTTGGTGCACTTACTGCTGTAGCAGCATTGATAATTTCAGTCATTAAGTCGTCGTATGTTCTGAGGATCTTTATGCATCTGAAATTTGATTTCAGGATATTTTCCTTTATAGTAGCTGCTATAGCTCTGCTTATTGTCGCCGTGATAACAGTTACAATGCTCGACTATATTTACAGATAACAAGTATGTATTCTACAACCGGAATCGATGCTTCGAACTTTGTTGCCGCCTTTAACCTGGCATTCATTTATATAACCAGTATTTCGTTGATACTGCTTGTCGGAATTACCGTTATGATGTTCAGCTTTGTTCTCCTTTACAATAAAAAAAGAAATCAGATTGCGACCCAGATCACCGGGAATAATCTCCTTGAGACCACATGGACGGTTATTCCTACCCTGCTTGCACTTACCATGTTCCATTTTGGCTGGGCCGGATGGAGACCAACATACAAGCCTCCGAAGGATGCCATGAATGTAACGAGCACTGCCAGAATGTGGAGCTTTTCCTTCTCCTACCCCAATGGCATCCAGAGTTCCGACCTTGTAATCCCCATTGATACTCCCGTCAGGATTAAGCTCGTCTCACTCGATGTTGTTCACAGTCTTTACATACCGGCCTTCAGGATCAAATCTGATTTTGTCCCGGGTAGAATTAAATATATGTGGTTCACAGCCGAAAAGTTGGGCAAATATGATATATTCTGTGCTGAATATTGTGGTTTGAATCATTCATTTATGCGCTCTGATGTCAGGGTATTGACAAAGGATGATTATAAAGCATGGAGTTCAGATACATCACGGGTTCCAAAGGCAGCCGCAAGCGGTGTGCCGGGAGCTGAAGGCCTTGCTTTATTGCAGGCTCAGGGTTGCCTTGCCTGCCATTCAACCAACGGGACCAAAATTGTCGGGCCGAGTTATCTGGGCTTGTACGGGTCGCAGGTGACAGTGCTCAGGAATGGAAAGGAAATTACTGTTACAGCGGATGATGACTATATCACAAGGTCGATTTATGATCCAAATTATGATATAGTAAAGGGATATCCTGCGAATCTTATGCAGAGTTACAAAGCGACGCTGAACCAGAGCGAGGTTCAAAAAATCATTGAGTATCTAAAGACCATTGGTGAAAAGAAATAATTTCCTTAGAAACTACATTGGACTTTCGAAGCCAACAGTAATGATCCCCGTAAGCCTTACAGGTTTTACAGGGTATTTCCTCTTTAGACCTGAGCTCACCCCGGGAATATGGTTATTGACTCTTGGTATCCTATTGATGGCATCATCGGCATCGGTGATAAATCAGGTCCAGGAGGCGGATATTGACGGCATGATGGAAAGAACACGCAACCGCCCTATACCGGCAGGCAGAATAGGCCGGACTGAAGCCCTGTTCTTTTCATGCATACTGCTTATTACCGGATCTGCCCTGGTCGGTATTGCAGGTAATTCAAGGGCCCTTCTTATCGGACTGTCGACAATTGTTATATATAACTTAATTTATACACCACTCAAGAAGATAACTGCTTTTGCAGTAATCCCCGGAGCCATCACCGGGGCGCTGCCGCCTTTGATCGGGTGGGTGGCAGCAGGAGGTAGCATATCTGAAAAACCGATCGTTTTTCTTTCATTCCTTCTTTTTGTTGGTCAGGTACCCCATTTCTGGCTGCTGGTGCTGAAATACGGTGATGAGTATAGAAAGGCCGGATTACCTGTACTGACCGATCATTTCAACAAAATCCAGATTGGCAGGCTTGCTTTTACATGGGTAGTAACAGCGGTAACAGCTGCACTGTTCCTAAGCTATTTTAGAATAATACAGGCCGGGATCATAACAATCCTATTACTTGGTGCATCGGCCTTCCTTGTCTGGAAATTCACCGGCCTCGTAAAAAGGCCTGACAGGAATAAAGATTACGCAAGGTATTCGGTATTTCTGAACTCCTATTTCATGCTGATCATGATCCTTCTTATATCGGACAGGCTGTTAAGCTAAGGGCAGCCCCGGTGACCGGCCGTTTTACTTGAAACTGTGGTTCAGGCTTTCTTCAAGGTAAGGATGATTACGGGGGATCAGGTTATTTCTGCTGAGAGCCGTAGCAACAACAAATGCATAAAGGCCTGCAAAGCCTAAAAATACGCCGGCTTCGATCCACCCGAACCTGAAGACCCCCGATGAACCGGGTACTACCTGCCCGAAAAAGTCAACATACTGACCCACAACAAGGATCAAAATAGCCAGGGTTATGGTCTTCATGTTCTTGCATGCTCTTACCGGAAGCAGGATCATGAACGGCAGAAACCAGTTCAGGCCTATTTCGGCAAAAAACAATGTCTTCCACCCTGGTTGCCAGCGGGTGTAAAAGTAAGTTGTCTCCACCGGTATGTTCCCATACCATATTATCAGGAACTGGGCAAACCAGAAGTACCCCCAGATAATTGCAAATATGAAGATGTACCTTGCATAATCGTGGAGATGGAATTCGTTCAGAAAGGGGAAGTACCCACGCCGGTAAAGAATGAATACAATCAGAGTAATTACTGAAACTCCGTGAAGTATTGATCCCACAAGGTTCTTAAGTGCGAAAATGGTGCTATACCAGTCGGGATCGACTGACAGGATCCAGTCGATGGTGCCAAGTGAGAAAGTGATCGCAAGCACAAACATCACTATCCCCGACCAGAGTACGCTCTTATTAAAAAGGGACATTATTAGACCGGTATCGCCCGGATCAGCCATATCCGATTTTCTTGACAGGTTCCTGAGGATCATTGCCAGCACTATCCATGATGCAAAAAAGATCAGCAGCCTGATAAAGAAAAACGGAAAGTTAAGGTAACCCGATTTATGCAGGATCACAGGATCACTTAAGGCAATTTGCTTGTCCGTCCAGTGGTAGAGGTCGCCGATACCGAACATCATCACCAGGAAAAGAACCGCAGCAACAGGCATATAGGCCAGCATGGCTTCCGGGATCCTCAGGAATGCCGATGCCCAGCCCGACTGGGTAATGTATTGAATAGCAAGAAAGAATAAAGTTCCAATGGTTAAGCTGAAAAAGTAATAACTTGCTGTAAGGTAAGCTGACCATGCTTCGGCGTGATGTATCAGAAGACCTAGTATAAATGACAAAACACCTATTCCGGTGAGGATCAACATGCCTTTTCTGAAGTTCGCGGAAATGATCACTTTTTCTTCCATTCCTGTAAATTTTTACCAGCTTGTCCCATTCTCTCCGACTGACCTTAACCCGCCTGATCTCTATTTTGGCGGTGCTTCACCGGACATATTTGTCCCGGCTTGTTCCTGAAGCTGCCTGACATAAAGCAAAACCTTCCACCTGTCGGCAGGCGGAACCTGAGAGCCATATGCACCCATGACCCCGTACCCGAGTGTGATCGTATGGTAAATCTCACCGTCCCTTAACTGCACAATCTGCCGGCTTGTGAGATCACTTGGTTTCATCGGATAAAGCCCAAGGGTATAAATATGTCCGTTACCGTCACCCTTTGGTCCATGGCATACACTGCAAAAGATAGTGAACATCTCACGGCCCCTCCCGATAATAGTGTCGGTAGGAAGGAAGGGATTCTTAAGTTCAATGCCGGCCTTTGCACGTGAAGCAAGATCGACAGTATATTTAAATGGCGTGAATCCCTGTGGAGCTGTACTGTCGGGTGGGACCCTCATGGTCATGTCATTCCTGAAATTTGGATTCCGGGTAAAGGTCTCATATGCTGTTGAATAAAACATGTCAGGAAAATAATCCCATCCCGGCATCCATCTTGTCCGGTTGCAGCTTAATGTGACCGCAGCCAGGATTGCCAGGAGGATCATAGCGCCATATCCCGGGGATTTGCTAGTGTTATTCATGCTGTAACTTTTTTAAATTCTTTCAGCTTTATCTCCTCAGCGCCGTTCTCCCTCATTGTGGTCGCTGCTATTTCCCCGTCAGGATCTTCATCTGAACCTGTTTCGACCACAATAATGAATTTGTCGTCTGTAGCCCTTTCGTCGAATATCGTATTTTCCTGGCCTGGAAGTATCTTGCCACCGGCAGAGAAGACCACCAGACTTCCAATACCCACTATCAGAATTGTCAGTACAATAGTTATTACCACAAATGACGGGAAGGCATTGGTCGGCTTTCCCCCGAAATCGATTGGCCAGCTTATTACACCTGCCCAGATCAGGAAAGAGAGAGTGGCCAATACTCCCAGGATACCCAGAAAATAAGCAGCTGACAGAATAGGTGACTTTCTTTTAAGCAGGTGAAAAACTTCATGAACAGGGTAAGGTGTGAAGACTTCATAAATCTTAACACCTTTATCAAGCAATTTTTTCACCGAGGAAACAAATTTATCCTCATCTCCGTACACGCCAACCCTGAAAGATCTTGCCATAATAAATAGTTTTTTAATCGTCGGGCCTTGCACCTATATTGAGGACGCCCTTCAGCTCGCTGACAGCCATGATCGGCACATAGCGGAGGAAGAGCAACAATCCCCCGGCAAAGATACCTACGGTGAACAGGAACAGCCCGACATCAATTATAGTCGGAAAATAGGGTGCCCAGTTTGCAGGAAGGTAATCCTTGCTCAATGACGTTATAATGATGATATACCTTTCAAGCCACATTCCAAGGTTTATAGCCAGCGAGATGAGCAGAAGCGCAAGCCAGTTCCGCCTGAGCTTCCTGAACCAGAAAAGCTGTGGAATGAGCACGTTGCAAAGGATAAGTCCCCAGAATTTGAACCGGTAATCGCCTGTCATCCTGTTACGGAACTGGGTGAAGTATTCATATTCATTCCCCGAGTACCATGCAATGAAAATTTCAGAAGCATACGAGGTAGCCATGATAAGTGAAATGAAAATCAGTATCCTGGCGATGGCATCCATATGTTTGTCGGTGGCATAATCAGGAAAGTGGGGGTAGATCTTTCGTATAATAACCATAAGCGTCATCACCATCGCGAATCCCGAGAATATGGCCCCCACCACAAAGAATGGCGGGAATATTGTTGAGTGCCATCCCGGTTCAATACCGACAGCAAAGTCGGTCGATACAATTGAATGTACCGATACAACCAGTGCTGATGTAATGCCGCCAAGGATAAAGGCAACCGAATCGAACCTGAACCATTGCCTGCTTGAGCCCGTCCACCCGAGGCTAAAAAACCCGTAAATGGCCTTTTTGATTTTTGAGGTGGTCGTGTCTCTGACGGTTCCCATATCAGGCAGTGTTCCCAGATACCAGAAAGCTGCCGATAATGTCAAATATGCTGATACTGCAGTGAAGTCCCAGAAAAGAGGTGAATTGAAATTCACCCACAGAGGGCCGCGGGTGTTCGGGTAAGGGAAAAGGAAAAATGCATTCCATACTCTTCCCATGTGGATTAACGGGAATAATGCAGCGCAGATAACTGCAAAAACGGTCATTATTTCAGCTGACCTGTTAATGGAAGTTCTCCATCGCTGGCGTAAAACCAGCAGGAAAATAGAAAATGCCGTTCCTGCATGTCCGATCCCGATCCACCACACAAAATTTATAATATCCCAACCCCAGGCCACCGTATTGTTTACGCCCCATTCGCCGATCCCCCTTGTAACCGTCATGTACAGGGCGTACACTCCGAAAAGGGTCATCGCAAGCGAGATGCCAAAGGCAATATACCACCAGTTTCCCGGCTTCACTTCCATTGGATGAAGTATCTCCCTGGTGATCTGCCCCAGCGTCTTCTTCCCTTCTATCAGGGGACCTCTGACCTTTCTGTTGTACATCGGTTATCTTCCGGCCTTGTTATGTAATTTTTTCGTCGTTCCGTACTCTGGTAAGGAAACCATTTGAGGGCAGGGTGTGAAGATCCTCCAGAAGCTGATAGCAACGCGGATCTGCCGTCAGTTTGGAAACCTTGCTTTCGGGGTCATTCAGGTCGCCAAAAGTTATAGCTCCTGCCGGACATGCCTGCATACAGGCTGTCTTGATATCAAAATCCTTAAGAGTTCTGTTCTCAAGCTGAGCCTGAAGTTTTTTCTCCTGTATCCTCTGAGTGCAGAAAGAGCATTTTTCCATCACGCCCCTCTCCCTGACGGTCACGTCGGGATTAAGGACCATCTTTCCGAGTTCTGACGCACAATTGTAATTGAAAACCTTGTTGCCGGTGTACCTGAACCAGTTAAATCTCCTCACCCTGTAGGGACAGTTATTAATGCAGTACTTAGTCCCGACACACCTGTTGTAGATCATCTGGTTGAGCCCTTCACTGCTGTGGTTGGTGGCGGCAACAGGGCAGACATTTTCACATGGAGCATTGCTGCAGTGCTGGCATGTAACCGGCTGGAACAAAACCTGCGGATTGTCAGCATCGCCTGTGTAGTAGCGGTCTATTTTGATCCAGTGCATTATCCTCCTGCGGGTAACTTCACTTTTACCAACAGTCGGAACATTGTTTTCAGCCTGACAGGCAATAACACATGCCTGGCATCCTACGCACGAATTAAGATCTATTGCCATGCCCCAGTGAAAACCTTTAAACTTGACATCAGGGTAGAGAGTCCGGTGTTTGCCTGCATATTCCCTGTGAAATTCGTTCCCCGATCCTTGATCAGTCCTGTATCTGCTCAATACAGTCGATCTGACGATCGGCCTTCCTTCCATTGAATTATGGACCTGGGTCAGGGCCAATATGGAGTTCCTTCCCATTTTTTCAGGCCCGGGAATGCCGAATCCGTAATATCTGTTCCCTTCAATAGTCCTGACAAAAGGAAATGCGTTCAGTCCTTTACGGTCCGCTACCGGACCGGCGCCGGAATGCCCATATCCAAGTGCCACTGAGATAGTTCCTTCTGCCTGTCCGGGCTGAATAAAGGCCGGCAGTTCAAGGCCCTCAGTTATTTTTATGATATCACCCTGGACGATCGCGAGCGATCCGGCATTCTTTGGTGAAATTATTGCTACATTCTCCCAGCAGTGCTTAGAAAGCGGTTCAGGCAGCTCTATCAGCCATGGATTGTTGGCATACATGCCATTCCCCAAAGGAATGCTTTCATACAGTATGACCTCGAATCCTTTTTCTCCTGTAACTGTGGATTCCGGAACAAACCTCACAAGGGCCTCTTCGTTGAATTTAAGGGGCACATGTTTATTTGTGGCCACATGGAGCACCCCGTTGTGGAGGAACTGATCCCTGAATGAAGTGAAATCATCCATCCTGGAAAGCGGAAAAAACGTTTTTTTCCAGTTTTCCGTCAGGTATTCATACCATCTTTCCGGTTTCCCTGACCACTTCAGCAGCGAATCCTGGAATGCCCGGGTACTGAAGATGGGATTAATGCAGGGCTGGCTCAGGCTTACCTGCCCGGGGATGATCTCCGAATCATCCCACGACTCAAGGTAATGATTTACGGGGCATTCATAGCTGGCTTTACCAACGGTCTCATTCATTGCAACAGCCATATTTACCGACAGCTCTGTATTCTTTAATCCGCTTAAGAACTTCTGTGAGCCGCTGTAATCGTACACAGGATTGACATTATACATAAGCAGGGCCGCTATCGCACCACTGTTAAGATCATTGACAAGCTCATCCATTTCACTGTCAATGGCCTTGCCAATATTGAGGTAATTATCAAGATCGATGCAGTGCGGGTAATTGCCCAGCAAAAAATTAATTCTGTTGACAGCAACCTGTATCCCCAAATTATTTGAACCCGAGACTACGATCGATCTGCCGCCTGCGGCCATAAGTTCGCCGGCCAGATCCGAAAGATCTTCAGTGAATGCCGGTCCCGCGATTTTTGATGCTCCTTTCCTGTCGGCGATCAGGTTATGAAGTGCAGCAAAAAAAGCTTTCTCGTCAGATGGCCTTATCATCTTCCTGATATCCGCCATACTGCCTGTTGTCGACACCCCTGATTCGTAATGTACATGCTTCAGCAAGCTTTTTCCCCCGTTATCCAGCTTCCTCCGTGCGACGTATGACGGGATAAAATGTACGGGAGCAACCCAGGTTCCGAGAAAATCGGCATTTACCGATACTACCAGGTCAGCATTATTAAAATGATAATCAGGGACAGCCTGGTTTCCGAAACAAAGCATATTTGCCTCAGGAATAGCAGAATGTGAAATTGCATTATACCTTACCCATCTGAAATCGTTGAAATTGCTGCCGAATTCCTGAATAAGCTTCAGCCCCGACGGAGAAATAATATCAGGGGTAAGAAGGACAATCCGTCCCTTCCGGGCGTTTATCCTTCCAAGTGCATCAATGATTTTTGTGTCAATCGCGTCCCACGTTGAGGGGGTTCCCATCTCAAACGGCCCTTTGATGCGCGCATCATCATAAAGACTGAGAACCGAAGCCTGGACCCTTGCTGTTGTTCCCTCACCGTTAAAGGCAGATAGAGCATTACCCTCTACCTTGATGGGACGGCCGTCTCTGTTTTTAACAACAATTGCAGCAAATTCATGCCCGTCAAAAAAGCTTGATGCATAGTATGATGCAATTCCGGGGGTCACTTCAGGTGGTTGTATTACATATGGAAGCGCATACTGTACCGGTTTTTTACAGGCAGCAAGTACTGCCGCTGATCCGATACCGTACCCGAATACCTTCAGAAAATCGCGTCGGGAAAAACCTGAAACAGGTCTGCCGGAGGCATGCAGTTCCCTGACCTCGTTTTCCCTGCCCCCGGCCTTACCTGGCGTATCTTCTATTTCTGACCGATGATCCTTCCCGGAATTCTTCCTTATCTTAGTCATAAGCTTACAGTTCAAGATTTCCTCATGCTAATAGTGGCATTGCCCGCAATCAGTTCCCCCGATCATTTCTACAGTTACACTGTCGATCATGCCCGTCCGGATCTTATCTGAAAGATCCCTGTACTGCGTAAAGAACTTATCTGACAAAAAAGTGACCTTCCTGTTGCGGTGGCAATTGACGCACCATCCCATAGAGAGATCCGATACCTGAATGATCAGATTCATTTCTGGTACATCACCATGGCACTCGCTGCATTCGACCTTGCCCATTACCGTATGCTGGGCATGACTGAAGAAAACAAAATCAGGAAGGTTATGCACTTTGATCCAGTTAACAGGAGTATTGTTATCATAGGAACTTATGATCTTTGATATTTCGAATGTGCCCGAGCGCGATCCGTTCCTGATAACCAAATGGCAGTTCATGCAGACATTGGTTGGAGGAATGCCTGAAGATTTACTGACATGAGCATAGCTGTGACAATAAATACAGTCAATCTGGTTCTGACTCGCATGAACGTAATGGGAGAACTTTATTGGCTGGTCGGGAGAATAGTATTGGCTGCGACCCAGGCTTACAGCATCGGCAACCAGTGTGTAAACAATGAATGCCCCTGTGGCTGTCAGCACAACGTAATTGATCCATCTCCTCCTGAGCCTTTTTGTGATAATACTGTCTGTTGCTGATATCAGGAATAGCAGAGAGGCAAAAATAAAAAGAAGCAGGTTGGTCACTACCGGCTTGTGATGCGCAAGCCCGATAGCTGCAAACCTGTCCATGAAAGCTTTCAGGAGAACAACGTCCTCCGGCGTAAGCTTGAAATTATTATGAACCTGTGATAACTTAATGCCTGAAGGAGTAAGAAGTACAGCACTGAGGTCCCTGGCACTTTTTGTCTTATATAAAACGGAAATGGCATATGCATCAGGATTCCAGTTAAGAGTGTCCGAAACCCGGGTATTGTGGCAACGCGCACAGTCGGAGTTTTTATCGGCAGGAAACGCCAGTCCGTAAAAGAGCCTCTCTCCCCTGATTATCTCTTCCGGGCTAAAGGTCTTCCTGTTGTAAACTGAGTCGAGCTGTTGAGGTGTTAACTGTGGCGCAGTCAGTTGTGAAGGCGCCTGTGCTGTAAGGTGTTCCGGGAACAATAAAATTATTACCAGAGATCTCAGAAGTATGAACCTTAAGAGGTCGGACATCTTAGTTATTTACCAGTGAAAATATTCCTTAGATTCCTCTGATAACAAAACAACACAGGATGTCAAATGTTTAAGCGACGATTGACACTGTAAATCAGCTATCGCAGGTGTTTTTTCAAAGGAAGATCGGCTTGTCAAGCTTTGTTGAAACCCTGTAT
>JBAVOD010000221.1:0-5469 GCA_049691735.1 Bacteroidales bacterium | reverse complement strand
TCAAGCGGACTTTTTATCTGATCGAAACCCTTGGTAGTTACGCTGGTATAAATCTCGGTGGTCTTGCTGTATTTAAGCTCCAATTAGTTGTCTCGCGAGCGAAGTCTGGTTGGCAAAAAGCATGTGTTTGGCAGTTGCATAGGTGTCGCGGTGGCGGCTGCCAAACTCTTGCTTGCGGGTTGGGAGTCCCGGTATATATATTGATCCTACTCTTTTGCAGTTATATGTAGGGTGATTGTCATACTAGTCTATGTGTCAGGTGTCTAGAACCTTACATATAACGGGAGTCTGTCTAATAACTCATTCATATTTCCGGATCAGACTTGTTTTAAGCCCATCTAAGCCAATGTGAGTTTTCAACAGATTTGTATTTTGCAGGAAACAGCCTTCCAAAACTCATGATAAAGAGCCCGCAGAGGTCAAAAATCCCCGGAATTGATGAAACAAGTATCCTCAGATACTCTTTCAACACTTCCCTGGTCAAAATATTCCCAATCCTCCTGAGATTATATGCAATGAACATAAACCCCACATCGGAGCTCGCCCTTTTCATTCCCTTCTTCGTGAGGATATAACTGAATCCCCACTGGCGCTTTAAAGTGCCATAATGGTGCTCAACTATTGCCTGACGACGTTTATAAAGGTGTTCCTTCTCTTCATAGTTTATCCGGTTAGCCTCATAGTATTGTGCAAATTCGCTTCTGTGTATCAGCCTTGCAGTTTTGGACTTCGTGCATTCATGACGGGCCTGGCATAATTTGCACGCCCTGGTTTTATACTGTTTGAACAGGATGACATTCCCGCTGCTTGTGCGTTCCTTATACCATGATCCATTAGTTTTCAGGACTTTACCCTGTGGACATGTATTACGCTTGTACCCTATTATTTGAATAGGCTCTCAGCATTTTTATACATTAAATCCTCTGCCAAATCTAGTGCATCATTCAAGGCTATCCAATCATCTGACACTAACTCACTCAACGCTTGTGTAATTCCTTTTCGGGCAATTGCTGCATGCCCTATTAAATTTTCAACAATTATATCGTCGCCACCAAATGTAAATATCTTGTTGTTGGGTGCTGTAAGAATAAACTTTTTCAAAAAATCTTTTGCCGCCAACGGATTAATTGACCATGACCAGCACATATCAATATATGCGTTAGAATAACTCTTTGCTAAAGAAAGCAATTCCTCATAATGAGGATATGATAAATGAAAAAATATAAATTTTGTATTTGGAGCTTGCTTGCATAGTGTAGCACAATCTGATGGGTTGTCCTTTACCCAATGCATGTTCATTAAATTATTCATTGCCCATTGGCCTGTATGCATTTTTACAGGCAATCCATATTCAGTAGCTTTGTCAACACAGTACCAAAACAAATGATCCTGAAGCGATTTCTCGTCAACAAAACTAATTTCTTGTGAATTGATTCTTTTAAGGAAAATTGAATCTGCATTTTTTGCATGTACTTTTTCAAAATCCAGCCTTCTAAAGTATGCGATACCAATCTTAACCGCCTTTGCTATTTGGCCATATTCATTAAACCACCAATCAATAACTGAATACCAATCCGATAAAGTTTTTGGTTTAATGTGTTCAGGTACATAAAAAGGATTGTTTAAAACACGGATTAGTCCATCCAAAGCAATATCCTGAAACAATAAATCTGGAAATTCACTCTTTCTAAATGCACGAATCGGAGAATGAACATGACAATGCTTGATATTTGCTAAATCCCGGAATATGTGTTTGTAGAATCCCCTCTGCCTTGTTTGTTCATACCTGTTTTGAAGATCTTTAATGATGCCATCTGACATATCATCAATGTCATAAAGAACTTTAATAGTATTTCGAAACACCAATCCAGAGGTGGTATTTTTTAAATATGGCCAATAGTCTTTGACAATACCCCATTTATCAATTGGATTAATTTGTTTTGAAAACAAACTGCCTATCTGTTCTTTCGACATTCCAGATGAAATCAAATCAAACTTGAAATATAGATTTAGAAGTAGTGTCCAGTCATCACATGAAATAATTGGTTCTATGCAACTTAATCGTTCAGATTCATCAATTAAATGCTCATGAGTATCAATGAATGGTGTCTGGAGTATTTTTCTCTCTAATATAGTGTTAACTTTTTCCATTAAGAATTTCCATGTAGTGATAGTGTCTTTTTATTGGCACAACCAAGATAGGTAATTATTCGAATCTTAAGGAGTTATATTTAGGCCGTTGAAGTCCATGATCAAGCTGTCCAGTCGTACGGTGCCTGCATTCCGTAGTATCCTGCTCAAGAAACTAAAACTCAAGCTCAAACAAAGCAATCAATTACCAAAGTACCAGTCACTGCTTGATAATGTCTGGAAAAAGTCCTGGGTGGTCTATTGCAAACCTCCCTTTGGCAATGCTCAGCAAATCGTCAAATACCTGGGGCAATACTCCCATCGTGTGGCTATCAGTAATCATCGTATTAAAAACATCTCAGGTTCAGATGTCACTTTTTTTTATAAAGACTATCGTGACGAAAGCAGAGTAAAGCCATCAACATTATCAGGGGTTGAGTTCCTTCGCCGGTTCTGCATGCATATACTTCCAAGACGGTTTGTTAAGATCAGGTATTATGGTATTCTCAGCAGCAAGCAAAAAGATAAGACTAAATCATTGCTTGCAAAAAAGCCAGAGACAAAAGTCAAAGAAACCAGGCAGGAAAGAATTGTTCGACTTACCGGCTTTGATTACCGGTTATGCCCGGTGTGTAAAACAGGCTTTATGCATACTGTAGAACTGCTCCCAAAAATCCGTGCTCCAACAAATGTGTTGTATGTGAAAAAGGAATTATCGTGCTGATCAGGTCTGCTTTAATTACCCGGCTTACCCGGGATGGGAAGAGTATGTCCAAAAAGTTAAGAAATCATTCGAAAACGGAGCTAATCGTGGTTATGGAGTAACGAAAAACAAATTTAAAATGTAAAACCACATCAACATATAAACCAGAAATCACAATGCAAGTTGCAATCTGGCTGCTTTAGATCTCAAATAACGCCGGTAAGTGCATAGAAAAAGTCAGGTGCATGGATTTAGAGCAACGTGAGACTTCATGCTGGGCATTACATGCCACATGAAGTCCTCTTTATTAGCAGTTGTTTTTATTTATTTTCCTTCTCCACGTGAATCATTCCATTGAATTCTAATCTTCCGAAAAACTTTTCAGATGTGTTAGAATCGAAAACTGTATTAATAGAATCGTATGGTTGTACAGTTGCCGTGTGTTGGGGAAACGATTTAAAAGTTAAATTGTTATTGATAATCACGTTATCATAGCAAGATTCCAATTCTACTGTAGGACTAGTAAGACAATTACAAGTTGAAACTAATTCTTTCGAAATCTTTTCCCATTCTTATCATAGGTAATAATGTTTGGGTAGATATCGCCCGGTTCTCCTACTAGAAAAGCATAAAAATTTGATGTGTCAGGTAAATAGTCAATAGTGTAAAATACCGGTTTGTAATTGAATGGACTCACTGAAAAAATGAAAAACTCATTTTTCAGGTGTTGAATTTATCCAATCGCAGATTGTTTGAGCTATTTTCTCCCTTGACTGGTTAAATGTATGATTATCCTCAAAAGGAGATAACTGAACATTCCGTGCTTTCATATATTGTAAAGAATCGTAAAGAGGAAGAATGTATTTTTCCATGGTAACATTTCCATCATTCAGGCCGCATATAATTAAAAAATCTTTTTCAGATAGAAGAGCAGCATTTCTTGTTGTGAAGTATGAAGAATCAAGTATACTTTGTCCTGATCCTATGTCTTTCGGAAGCCATCCGGGTTCAAATCTGAATATCCCCGCAGCGATCGAATTATCAACACTGGCATCGAAATGGCTTTTCATATCAGGATCACTGCGGTACTGATCAAAGAATATCCCCCAATCAACACCTGCGATGGAAATTATCCTTTTGATTGTTTTGTGCTTTATTGCATAGGTTGTTGCAAAACCTCCACCAAAAGAATAGCCTGCAAGAATAATAGCTGTAGTATCAATCCTGAATTTTCCAGCCACATCAGGATTGTGAAGAAATCTGAGGGTTGCTTCAATGTCTGACTGGCAATTGGGGAAGCTGAATGCTCCTGTGCTCTGGTGCGAACCGCTATAATTAAATGTCATGGCATTGATACCGGATCTGCTTAATAGAGCTCCAAGCCCTAGTACATCATAAGTGTTTCCGGGAGAGCCCTGTAAAAGGACCACTACAGGCTTAATATTTTCGCCAATAGCCTTATAAAATTTTCCTTTCAGGATAACACTATTTTTTTCAATCGTAATATCCTCCGGTTCCTGACTGGAGGCTGTAAGAAAAAAATTAAGAAAGATCAGATTTATACTCAAGAAAAGGGGTGAAATTCTTTTCATGGCAGATTGATTTAATTTAATTTCAGGCTATTACAAATTTATGGTATTTATCAATTAAGTCAAATTTTATTTGATTAACAGTCATCGTATCAGAGGCAAGAGGTCATAATGAGATCTTATTTCATTTAGTAATACTCGGTTTGCTTCTGGTGGCTCTATCCTAAAACCATATCAGAGATATCAAGAATTGTATCATCAAGGTTAATTATCTCTTCTAAACTGAAAACCATTGCTACATCTTCATAGTTTTCAAAGAAATCATTGAAAAACTCCCATTCACCATCTTCAGAATCATGGTACACGGTTGTAATTAGATTTTTATTTTTAATCACAAATTTTGTAGTGAAGACGGCTGTATTCAGGCTTTCTTGGAACATTTTGTTTGGTTCATAAATTATCGTATCAGGCTGAGAATAACTGCTAACGGTTGGCGGTAAGTGCCGTGCGGGTTAAAGGCAATGTGTCTTTGGTTTTATTGTTTAAGCAGTTAAAGTAAAAAAAGTTCTGACCCTATTCAAAAGCAAGCATGGCATTTACCGGCTTGTTAGGGCGGCGTTGATAGCTCGGGCAGCGTGGGCAGGCACTTGCAGATAACACTCATCGTCCGGTTTTGTAAATTCTTCTAAACAAAACCGGAAGTGCTGTATGCAAGTGCCGTGCGCTTTGGCCGCGGGAGCCCTTTTCATTTTTTCAGTCGTTTCCATTAACACAATTAAGGGCAGACAATGCGTCCATAACGGCCAGCCGGTAAATGATGTGCGGTTTGAAGGCAGTTGCTTTTTCAGTTAATCAGTTTACTATTAAAGATCACTAATCTGTCACATTATACAAATGCCAGCATGGCATTTACCGACTTGTTAGGGCAGCGTTGATAGCTCGGGCAGCGTCGGGAGGCACTTGCAGATAGCACTCATCGGCCGGTTTTGTAAATTCTTCTATACAAAACCGGAAGTGCTGTATGCAAGTGCCGTGCGCGTTGGCCGCGGGAGCCCTTTTCATTTTTTCAGTCGTACACATTAACGCCTGCAGATATTATTATCATAT
>JBAVOD010000220.1:0-8490 GCA_049691735.1 Bacteroidales bacterium | reverse complement strand
GTATTATACCCATTTATATTTTTCTGCCCCAATAAAATCTAATGCTTTTTTTAACGATTGTCTTTCATCAAATGCAGGGATTATATTGGGTATATTTAACACTTGAAAATGCCCATTTATAGTCTCAATGAAGCCATTTTTCCCGTGAATTAAATATTGACAATATTCAACTTTCACTCCCTTATAGTACTGCTGAAATTTTTTATGAACATAGCCTGTTTTATCTTCATTTAATTTAATTAGACGGAAGCTATCATCTTTTTTTGCATTTAATATTGACTTTAAAAATATCGTATCATTAGACATAACTCTATCAGAAGATTCATTTATTTTAAACCAGGCAAACTCAACTATTCCGTTATTGTTTCTTTTAATAGCTATAGTATCAGTTATTTGTGAATAGCTTGTTACACAAAACAATAGAGCCACATTACAGATAAATAATTTTAATAGAATTTTCATGATTTCTTACGATTTAGAAAATAATTAATCGATTATTTGTTCTTTAACCCATGATAGTACAGAGCATCAAAGATCTGGTACTCATAGTAAACTAATGTGTCATTTTTAATTTCCTGCATCACATATGACACATCCATATTAACTCCATCTCGAAGTCTCTGTAAGGTCATAAGGTATAATGAGTCAGGGGAATTAACTAATTTCTTCTTAACCCAGGTAATATTGAAAGTATCATATGCAATAGCATAAACATTAGTAATAAATAAATCATTATCAGTAAATTCAGATGTGTAGTTATTATAACACGTATTTTGTCCGTCAATTCCGCCTTTGATGACTACTATTTGCCACCTCCCATGAATGTATTTTTTTATAGTATCAAGAGGTTGAAGATGTAATGCAACGGATTGAGGATTTATCGGATTAGGATTTATATCAAGACATGTTGTGATTTTAATGGATGGACCATATCCTGTTCCAATAATATTTGAAGCATAAGGTCTTACATAGTAATCTGTATTTGATTCGAGGCCTGTTATTGTTTCTCTAAAAGAATCTGAACTGGTCCCTATAGATAAGTAACTATCATTCAACGTAGGATTATCCGAATTACTCCAGCATAGACCACAGTCTATCACTGGAGATCCTCCATCATATAGTATTTCACCACCAATTGAAGCAGAATGACATTTTATTAAACCGAGATATGTTCTAAGTTCAGGTATGTAAAGAGGATCTGTTGTAAAGGATAAACTCTTCCCATATCCTGTACCATAACTATTTGTTGCGTAAGCCCGTATATAATATTCGGTATTTGGAGTCAGGTTTGTTAATTCACACGAAAAACTTCCAGCGCCAAGTCCACATTTATTTATACTATCTTGAATTGTGGGATTTTCAGACTTGCTCCAACAAATTCCTTTTTCAGTCACATATGAATCTCCCTCTGATATAACTTCCCCTGCACAGGTTGCAGAGGTTTGAGTAATAGACACAACATCATCTGTTGTTACAACAGGAAGCTCTTCACTCTTACATCCAGTGAAAATAGCCAAGATTAATAACCAAGTATTTAAAGGTTTCATAAAAGTTTATCTATTTTACCAAGTACAATTAAAATGCATTTAGGATATCTTAAATAGCATAAATATTTATTCTTAATTTAATAGAAATCATCACACCCGTCCACTAAAAATCAAAAACTGGTAATTTATGTTAGAAAATCGGAAAATATTAGTTGATAATGAGGTCTTTACAATTTAATCTATATTTAAATCAATCAAAAGTTTTTCAAATCGTGGACAATGAGATTTGTGAGTAACCTGCACATAAATATATGATTATATCAAAGTTATTTAATTTAAGTGGACACCCGTGAGAAATCATAATAATACTTCTTATTTCTTACTATAATATTTTCTCAGAATATTACCCAAGGGCAGATATGCAATTTTTAAAAAGATAATATAGTCCTTTTCAGACTTTTACAATTTTGCAGACAATAACATTTTAAATAGCAAAGTGGAAAAACCGGTCATATTGACCACCCTTCACCGTTTTTGAGAGACCATGCTTAACCGGACATAAAAGACCACCCCTAAGTTAACATCCTTTTTTGCCGCAATTTTACCATGATTTTCAGGGTGATTTTACAAAGTTAATTTTTTAGTCTGTTTCTCCAAATGATGATATTTTTAAATTGTTTCGTTTACGCATAGATTCCCCTGAGAGGTCAATACGATGTGCATGATGTACAATGCGATCTAAAATTGCATCTGCAATGGTATTCTCGCCGATAATCTCATGCCATTGCATTACAGGGAGTTGAGCGGTAATGATTGTAGAGCGTTTGCCATGGCGGTCTTCTATAATTTCCATCAGTGATGAACGACTTTGGTTATCGAAGGGCTGTATCCCAAAGTCATCAAGGATTAATAAGTCCTGCTTTTCAATGCGTGCTATTTCTTTTATATATGATCCATCAGCTTTGGACATTTTTAATTTAGCAAAGAGCTTTGTCGTATTGGCATATAAAACTTTATAATTCAACATGCATGCCTGATTGCCGATAGCTGAAGCGATAAAGCTTTTCCCGATGCCGGTGCTGCCAGTAATAATTATGGCTTCTGATTTATCAATAAAATGACAATCGGCAAAGCGCATGATTTGGTTTTTGTCAAGGTTCCGGTCGGTTTCAAAGTCGAGCTGCTCAATATTTGCTTTGTAACGAAAGCGGGCTTGATTTATATGCCGTTCAATGCGTCGGTTGTTACGATAGTCCCACTCCGATTCAACCAGGAAAGCCAGCATCTCATCTGCTGTCATGCTGGACATGCGCCCGTCTTCCAAAGTAGTTTTAAAGGCTGTAGCCATTCCCTGGAAATTCATTTGTTTAAGTCGCTGTAATGTTTGCTCATTCATATTTTTTTAATTTTAAAAGTTCATAACAGGGTTAATCCAGCCACGATCTTACCGTGACTGGATAACTGATAAATTGATTATTTGTAGTACTCTCCTCCACGAACATTGCGATGCCCGGGCATCTTTTTATTGTCGTCTTCCGTATCGAAAGGCTCCTGGTCTAGTCGTTTCTCGATGATTGTACGGATGGCATTATAACTGAAGTCACCATAATATAGTGCCCTGCGGCAGGTTCTGTTCAGACGTTCACTACCGATACGTGTAACAAAACTGAGGATCCCCTGGCATGTTTTATAAGCTTGCTCGGGATGTTGTCTTATCTCAAGAATACGGGCAATATAATCCCTGGTATCACTTCCAATAAAGGTTGCCCTTTGAATGAACTTCTCAGGTGTCCAGTCGCTTTTAAACTGGTGGTGTGATGCCAGGTGGTCTTCGTTGGTGGTGTATCCGTAGAGTTTTAAATTGCGTGTATGCGTTGCCACGCAATCATAGCGGTAATAAACTTCTACACGGTCCTGGGTGTAAAGAATGGTAACCTTCTTTCCAATATAGCGGTAAGGGACACTGTAATAATGTTTGTCTTCAGCAAGACATACATGGTTGTTCTTCATTACAGTGACTACTTTCTTCCGTTTAGCCTGGTACCTGTATTGTGGAAGTTGCTGCAGATCCGATTTTTCTATTTCTTCGAACAATTGCCTTCTGCTATAAGGGCGACCGGTTAACAGCTTGTTGTTGTGATCCTCAAGTGCTTCCCTGATTGCAGTATTTAAGTCTGCCAAGGAAAAGTAAGTGTTTTGTTTGATTGTGTAAAAAATCGTCCTGTAGATTATCTTAACCGCCCCCTCAACCAGCGCTTTGTGTTTAGGTTTATAGGGTCCTGCCGGAAGTGCTGTCATATGATAATGTTCCACAAAATCACGGAACATCTCGTTAAGCGTGGGCTCGTACCTGTCGCTTTTTATTACAGCCGATTTTAAGTTGTCTGTTACTATGGCTTGTGGCATACCTCCATAATAATGAAGGGCATTTTCGCAGGAACCTATAAAGTCTTCTTTCCTTTGCGTCATCGATGCCTCTACATAAGTCATCTGGCTGGAACCCAGTATCGCAACAAAGACTTCTGTGGGAACCACTTCGCCTGTAGACTGATCAACAAAGGAAAGCTTATCGCCTGTATAGTCTACATACATCTTGTCACCGCTCTTATGTTCCATGTGCATCGATGAGTTGACCTTCTTGCTCCATAGATTGTAATGTTCATTAAACTGCGTTTTACGATAACCATCAGGATGTTTTAAAAAATATTGCTCCCATTGTTTTTCCCGTGTCTCCCCTTTGCGTTTAAGGGCTTTCTCCATACCAGGAAAGAAGGCTATCAGATCTGCCTTGCGCTGATCTTCATGTACCTCCTGCCGGGGCATTGAGAACAATGCCTCCAGCTGAGTGTCACTGAGTTTGTCAATTTCTTCCAGTGTCTTTCCCATGACAACAAATTGCCGGATATACTTCTTAACCGTGTTTCGTGTAGCTCCTGTGCGGATGCTGATCGATTGTTTACTTACACCTTCGGTGTACATTTTTAAAATACTTCTTGCTTTGCTCATAATAATTAAATTGTTAGACATGAATGATTGGTATTTATAATACCATCAACATTAATCATTCAACCTAATAAATCATGATAAAAAAGCAATCTGGAAAGGGTGGTCTGTTTGTCCCGGTATTGGGTGGTCAATTTAATCCGGTTAAGGGTGGTCAGATTACTCCGGTCAGGGGGTGGTCTTTTTGCTCCGGTTTCAGGTGGTCATTTTGAGCGTTTTTTCCAAGTGAAGTCAAGAATCCCAGCATATTTTTTCCTGATACGCACCTTGGATGAATTGAAATTGTTTCACCTATGTTTCACCTGCATAAAATAAAAAAGAGTTACACTCTCTGCAACTCTCTCATTTTCCGTGTGGGGCGTACTGGAGTCGAACCAGTGACCTCTTGCCTGTCAAGCAAGCGTTCTGAACCAACTGAACTAACGTCCCAATAAGTGGCAAAAATAATACTTTATTCGTTATGGCAAGCGAAATAATCTCTGATGGGAATGGTATACGCGATTGCTAACCCTAAATGAATTTATACGTATTTGAAAGAGTTAAACATAGCCTGTACTTTAACCGAAGAGGTGACTGGGAGATTGTTAAAAAGGCTTTTCACGAAGGACTAATTGACGAGAAACAAGCATTTGCGAGATAAGATCCACAGGAACTCCATTTTGTTAAAGTCGTAAAGCTTTCTTCCAACATTGACAATGTGAGATCAATAGCATAATTTTGAGGTAAAAATCCCAGGCTATGAAAACAATTCTCTTAATTACGCTGGCTTTGTTCTCTTTTAGAGGATATGCGAGTCAGGAACCTCTACAACTGACACCTCAGGAACAGGAAATTGCAAAAAATGAGATCCGGGAGGTCGTTAAAGGAATCTTCCGGAGCCTTGAGAAGATGGACGTTGAAGCTCTTTTTCAGTCGTATTCGAATTCTTCTGACTTCATCTTTTTCACCACCGATGGTTCGATGGCAGGTTTGCAGGAAGCTAAAAATCACCATGCTGCATGGTTCAAATCTCTTTCCTCTCTGAAAGTCACAACTATCAGGGACGATTTCAGATTTCTCCCCGGCAACATCGTAATATGCAGTTGGCTGGGTAAATTCGATATGACCCCAGGGTCGGGTGAGCAATTAAAAATCAACAAGTTTGGAATTACATTTATTTTCAGCAAAATCGATAACCACTGGAAGGTCATTCACCAGCATTCATCTGCATTGCCACCGGTTCAGTAACGCACTGTAACACGATCAAATTTACTTGTTACCATTTCTCCAGGGCTTCTAACTTGCTGATTTCAGGTTTAACAGAAGTTTTGACTACCGATTCTTCATAAAGTTCCTTAAAATCAGGAAGAACAAGATTGGAGCCTTTACGCAGGAATACAGGGGTTTGATACGGGAGAGCATTGACTTGAATATATTGCCCGCCTTTATATTCCTGTTTAGTCCACAGATCAATCCAGTTTTCACCGGCAGGCAGATATAATTTCTGGGTGGTTCTTCCTTTTTCCCATATAACCGACACAAGAAGATCGCCCCCAAGCTTATATGTTCTCCAATCCTTCCAGCTTTCAGGTTGCTGAGGATATTCGAGAAATAAAGGACGGGCTACAGGCATTCCCGTTTCGGATGAGGTTATTGCAAGGTCATGAAGATAATCGACCAGGCTAATTCTCAAATTGGTATAAAAACGCCAGACTGCAAGCAATTCGCTATCAAAGGATGGTTCGGTGCTCATTCCCCAGAAACCCTGATTGTTTGTCGGCCCGATTTCCATTATGGGTGAGAAGCATGCGAATCCTATCCAGCGCCTGGTAACTTCACGGTCAAGCTTGCCCGAATATCCGCCTGCATCTGAGGTCCACAAAGGATAACCCATTACAGCGCACCGTTGCAGTGCAATAAGTGCTGACCGTAATCCTTCGGCGGAGCTGTAGGTATCTCCCGCCCACATAGATCCGTATCTGGCACTACCGGTATACTGAGCCCGCGGAAATAATTCAAAATTACTGCCGAGTATCGGTTTAACGGCATCATATGTTGCTTTAACGAACTGTCGGCTGTAATCATTGAAGTTTTCGCGGTAAGAAATTCCTGAAAATGTTTTCAGGGAATCTGAATCGGATTCCCTTTCCCCATCACCGCGGTCAAGCTTAAATCCCTTAACACCCATCTTTGCCAGTTTGGCAGGACCCTGTTCTCCCCACCATCTGGCAGCTTCCGGATTAGTAAAATCCATGACCACCATTTTCTGTTCCTGTCTCATTCCGAAGTCTGATCTCATTTCCTTTGGAGAGAGTCCATAGCCTTTTACCAGGGCAGTATCTGCCATCCGGCCGTAAACCCAGGGGCAAATCCAAAGCATCAGTTCAATATTCTTGCCGTTCATCCAGCTGATCATCTTTTCGAATTCAGGTAAACGTTCGTAGTCAACCTCAAAATCATCATAGCCAAATCCACCCGTTCCCCATGGCCTGTCGATCCAATATGCGGTACATGGAATATCCAATGCCTGCATCATAAGAATATCTTCCACGATGTCCGAATTATAAGGAGCTTTGACCTCTGATCCATCATAATATGACTTATTATTTCGATGTTCATCCCTCCAGCGCCATGGTCCAAATGCCCATCTGGGAGCAATAAAAGAGGGTCCTGTCTCGCGGGCATGATTCTGAACAATCTGCTCAGGCGTGCCACGATAAAGCTTAAATGACATTTCCGGTCCCTCAAATGCAATCCCTACAACATCTTTATTTGTTTTGCAGAAATCAAACAGACCCGGCCATGTTCCATTGACAAAAAATCCATAGTTATTTGATGAAAGATAAAATGGAGCATATGCTGCTACAGTTGACTTTACTTTCATCTCCACAATTTCATTCCTTAAGTTAAGCGCTGTTTCGATGCCTTCTCTCCAGGATCGGGTTTGGGCTCCATCGACGACTCTTTCAAGAGCTCCTGTAAAGTATTCATCATCAGACGCTTTGACATTGACAAACCATTTTACAGAACTTTTATTTCCTTCCCTGTTTATCAGCCGAAGCTGAAATTCAACATCCTCATTAGCTTTAGCGACCTGAAGCTCCACCTTACCAACACTTTCCAAATCCCAGATGTATTTCACGGATCCTTCTTCCCTGATTATATGACCCGGTTTTCCGGTAAGCCAGAAGAGTTCATTTCCCGACTTAAATCCAATGCTCCCGGTATCAGACGATACAGGGGTGAAGATTACATCAGTACCTTTGGCATTTGCGACCTCCAGCACAGAGTAGTTATTCAGTTTGCTTACTTTTATTTTTACTGTATCTGATCCATTACATGACATCAGCATGAATGTAAATATTGTTGATATCAGTAAAATCGTGTTAAGTAGTCTCTTTTGAATGCAGATTTTCATTTTGATCATTTTTATTTTTTCTACTTATATACGTCAATTAGCTTACTGAAATTCAGTTGCTTTAATGATACTGACGTCTGTCATGGGATTCTTTTCAAATCTTCAAATTTTACCTTCCATTGCCCATTATTTGGAAAACCGGGAGCATAAGTATCCGGGGCGCCGTCCCATCCGGCGCACATCATTGCGACCGATGTTAACAGAGCTCCATTTCCCGGTAAATATAAACTTAACTGTTGATTTTGATAATTATGTCCGTTGAGCAGGTAGGTATTAGCCTTTGCATCCATTAATAATGCATCAATAGCTTTATCCGGCATACCCAGCCGGGTGGCTGCCATCGCGGTCATTGGGAAATCCCAACCCCATAATTGTGTCCATTGCCAATGGTCCCATACATAATCAAAAGTCTTTTTCATTATATTAAAATCAACCATCGGACTATTTGGCAGCATCCCATAAGTACCCGTTACCATTGGATGATCACTCAGGAATACGGGATTTGTATAAGAATCAGGAGCGCTTTCTGCAGAAAGATACAATCCTTCTTTCTGTGGCAGAGGGGAGATCAGTTTTATTACCGAGTCCCATGCAGCTACACGT
>JBAVOD010000219.1:0-3295 GCA_049691735.1 Bacteroidales bacterium | reverse complement strand
CGATAAATTCTGATAGTTTTTCTAATTCTCTCAATTTGTTTATCTGTCATGGTATGATGGTCTTGCTTATTTGCCAGTCCGCACCGGATAGAGCCCTATGCATTAGCTTCAGATTTATTATTTAATTATCTTGCTGTCAGGGTCTTGACGACAATCCCAAATTGTATGAATTATTATTTTGTCGTCAGTAACTTCGTAATAAATGATGTAATTATCAATTATCAAACCTCTTACAGAGGGTTCAGTTGTTTTTATCCAATATCAGGATATTTAATGAGAAGCTTTACTTCAATATTTAGAAGATTATAGAGCTTAACGGAATATGATTTGCTTTTATTTCTCGAGATGTAGAATTCGAGGATTGCATATAGTCTTTTCTTTGCCCTGTTGGACCAGACTATCTTGCTCTTAGCCACTGTTTTACCTCTTTATCAAGGAGACTATGATCAATAAATAGCCCTTTTTCGATTTCCTTTTTTGATGCAATAATATCATCAAGTTGATCAGGTGTCAGCTGTATGACGCCTGTCTCAGTCTTGGAATCGAGAATGGTTTTGAGTGCCTTTAGAAAAGAAACATCGTTTATTTCTGAAAGGCGATGAATTATCAAAGTCTTTAATTCGAAAGTTGTCATAGTATTACAAATCTTTTACAAAGATAACAAATCGAAAAAGTTTTCGGTCAGGCAGAAAGTTGAATTTTAAAGCTAACAGCCGGCAATATAGGGAGGTTGTGTTCCGCCAGTTGGCGGATGGCGCACTTTTTGCCGTCTTTTAGCCTCCGTAGCCCTGTGAAGGCCGAAGCCTTGGCGAAGGCTTTGGGATAAGCCGGAAGACCGTTTTCCGGAAAGACGGCATCAGGTCCTTAAAACTTCAGACTATAACTGAATGAAGGAATAATCGGAAAATAGCTCTGCTGTTTTAATACTGTCTTACCCGAACCGGGTATTTCCCTTCCCGATTTGTCAAATTGACCGGTGGTTTCAAGAAAATAATAATAAGGGTTCTGACGGTTATAGAGGTTGTAAATATTTATACTCCACGTTCTTTCTCCAAGCTTCACAGTTTTATAGAAATTTATTCCCACATCAAGTTTATGGTAGGCCCGCATCCGGTACGAATTACGTTCATTATAGACCTGCCCGTAATTATAGTAGGCACTTGACTGGTTCAGTTTATCACCCGGACCGGTTATCATCAGATACTTCCCCGCAGCAAGAGTATAAGGATTGCCGGTTCCGTAAACCCATGTTGCAGATAATTGTATATTATTCCTTATTTTCTGAAGATAAACAATGCTAATATCATGTGTCCTGTCATATTTGAAAGGATATGGCCTTCCAAAGTTTTTATTTTCAAATTGCCGTGTCGTTTTTGAATAGGTATACGCAATCCAGCCTGTAACAGGACCCCTGACTTTTTGCAGAAGAAATTCCAATCCGTATGACTTGCCGGTCCCGTTTGTTTCTACCTGTGTCTGCCAGTCGGAAGCCGATGAGAGAATAGCCACCCCGTCTTTATATGTAATCAGGTTATTCATTGTTTTATAGTAACCCTCAAGACTTACCTCATACTCACCCTTTCTGAAGGTCCTTTCCAATCCTAAGACAAATTGCTTTGACGTCGATGGTTTAATAACATCAGTAACAGGAACCCATATATCATTTTGCATATTCGGACCTAATCCTGTAAGCAAATGGATATATTGATTCATTTGAGAATATGAAGCTTTCAGGAGAGTGTTATCAGCAAGCATGAAAGTTGATAGAAACCGTGGTTCATAAGAGATATAATTTCGATCCGGTGTTTGATAATTTGTAAACCTTAAACCAATGTTTGTGAAAAATCTGGTGCCGATTGAAATCTCATTCTCGAGATAAACAGCGTTTTCGAAGCCTTTCTGCTTTCTACTTCCAAAACTGGTATCAACGGCTGCACTGCTTTCTACAGAATGATAGGATGTTGTGTTGGGATTGAAGTTGTGGAAAATACTTGTACTCCCAAATTTTACTTTATAATTCTGATTAACAAAATAATCAAAATCTGCTTTTGCCGACAGGTCAACAATCCCCGACCAATAACTTGCTGTAGTCTTTTCTTTAATATTATCCTGAATAAAAGTATATGAGAAATCATTTGAAAGCCTGTACCTTGTTGAGTACAAAGTAAAGTTGGAAAAAAGCCTGTTACTAAAAAGATGATTCCATCGGAATGATCCAAGAATGTTCCCCCATCCGAGAGTCATTTTGTTTAAATCGGTTTGAGTTTTTTGTCTGGTAAGGATTTTATCACCACCTGAATAAAAGCTTAAATAAAGTCTGTCCTTAGGAGATATTATATGGTTGATCTTGGCATTCAGGTCATAGAAATTATATCCAACCGATACGCCGTCAGTTGAAAATGCAGCTGTCAGAGGCCTTGTAATCAGGTCATACATAAATCTCCGGGCCGAAAGCATATATGAGGTAGTATCTTTTTTGATCGGACCTTCAATCATTATCTTTGAGGCAATCATTCCTATCATCCCGCTTCCATGAAACTCTTTCATATTGCCCTCTTTCACCCTTACATCGAGTACTGAGGATAACCTGCTGCCGTAATGGGCCGGGAAACCCCCTTTCATAAGTTTCATACTGTTTATTGCATCAGAATTAAATGTTGAAACGAAGCCTCCGAGATGATTGACATAATAAACCGGGACATCATCAATAACCATCAGATTCTGATCGGGACTTCCGCCCCTGACATATAATCCGCTCGATGCCTCATTTCCCGACTGAATACCGGGCATAAGCTGCAGGGATTTAAGCAAATCAGATTCTCCGCCAAGAGATGGCATAACAGTAACTTTGGCTACCGGCACAGTTGCAATGCTCATTTCCTTTCTCTTTTCATAGATAGTGCTCTTTTCGGCGCTTACAATTACTTCATCAAGAATATTCCCGGTGTTTAAGGCAAAGTCAATTTTTAAGTTCTGATCAGGTTTTATTGTAAAGATCGAAGGTGAAAAGCCAACAAATGAGGTCTGCAGTTTAACAGAATCGTTCGATGAATTCAGTGTAAGAATATAATAACCGTAACTGTTTGAGATTGCATAGTTCAAATTATCAGAGGTTGTGATTGTAGCACCGATAATTTTTTCGCCTGATGCGGCATCTGTAACATAACCGCTTACTGAAATCTTTTGCGAATACCCGTAAGTATGAAACAGAAAAAGCGACAGAAATATGAAGAGCCTCCTAATCATCTGGCCGTAACATTTATCACTTTTTCATCGGATGAGTAGCCTGCAAAAA
>JBAVOD010000218.1:0-2529 GCA_049691735.1 Bacteroidales bacterium | reverse complement strand
TTAGGTTTATCAGTTCGCATACTCTCAAAGATCACGACTGTAACTATCTTGCAATACATTAATTCAATGAACGATAAACCTTTAAATCATTTAAAATATGCTATGGCTTCTTAACCGCACAACGCGTCAGAATGATATCAATTTGATATCGGAAGCAAAATGATCAGCTGGCTTTGAAATCAAAAAATCAATCTTAAAATATTATAAATGACTGACATGCACAACAAGAACTCCAATTTCCTGTTTCCACTTATCGTGATGGCTTCACTATTCTTTCTTCTTGGGTTCATCACGACAATGAACAACTCTCTTATCGATTACCTGAGGGATGCGTTCAGGCTGAACGAGGTTGAAAAACAATTGCCGAACACGTTTTTCTACGGGGCTTACATCCTGTCCATTCCGGTAGGTTACCTTCTGAACAGAATCGGGTATAAGAATGGCGTCCTTGCCGGTCTTGCCCTTGTGAGTGCCGGGTTCTTCCTTTGCATTCCCGGAGTGGCTGCAGGATACTACGGATTCCTGAGTGCTGTTTCGGTATTCGCTATCGGAGTTGTCCTGCTGCAGGTTGCCGCCAATCCTTATGTGAATGCGCTGGGCTCGCCTGAAAAGGCTGCCAGCCGCCTCACGCTTACAAATGCGCTCAACTCTCTTGCCACGGTCATTGCACCGATCTTTGTTTCGATGCTTATCATTTCAGGTAATGCCGAAGGGGTCTCTGATCCGAAGACCGTTCAGGGTCCGTTTGCCGGAATAGGTATTGTTACTCTGATCATTGTCGCAGTCATGTTCTTTCTTCGTCTGCCCGGGATAAATGAGGGCGATTCAACCAACGGTATAATAAAGACATTCAAATCGAGCGCCTACAAATATCCGCATATGTGGCTGGGATCACTGGCAATTTTCTTCTATATGGGTATTGAAATTGGGATCCCCAGCTTTTTTGCCGATTACTCAGGCAGGCTCGGATTTTCATTCGATGGTGAAATGAGGACAAAGCTTCTGGCGTACTATTGGGCAGGACTGATGGTCGGGCGTATAGCCGGCATATTTATCCTGCAGAAATACAGTGCCAGCCGTATCCTGAGCTTTAATGCCGTATTCGGTGCGGTCATGCTGCTGCTTTCGCTGGTCCTTGGAGGAATGGGAATGAGCCGGGTGGCCCTTATACTCTTCCTTGGCACAGGTCTTATGCACTCCATTATGTGGCCCTGCATTTACAATCTTGCTCTTGAGGACCTGGGGCCGCACTCTAAGGTCGGTTCAGGGGTCATCGCTACCTCAGTCATAGGAGCTGCACTGCTCCCGATTATGATGGGTGGCCTGCAGAGAGGACTGGGACTGGTAATTGCAATCTGCTGCCTCTTTGTATATTATGCTTATATCACCTATTTTGCTTTAAAAGGTTCAAAGATCAGGACAGCCTGAAAATACATACTGTCATTAATGAGGATTATGGTGTTGTCTGAATCGATTATGTCGATGAACAGATAATGCCGGCAAGTGAAAACATGAAAAAATAATTGAAGGAAAGGCTTAGGAAATGGTTCAGACTGTTGTTAGAAAAGGCTTTGCAAGTGATAATAATGCCGGGGTTCATCCCAGTGTACTTAAGGAAATCTCGGAAGCCAATACAGGACATGTGGTAGGTTACGGTGATGATCCGTTCACCGGAAAGGTTAAAGAGCTCTTCAGGGAGCATCTTGGCGGGGAAGCGGAAGTTTATTTCGTTTTCAACGGTACTGCTGCAAATGTCCTGGGTTTAAGCGCGGTAATGCACTCGTGGAATTCGGTGATAACTGCAGCTACTGCGCATATCGAACAGGATGAGTGCGGTGCACCTGAGAAGTTCACGGGGTGTAAAGTGCTGACTGTTGATACGCCTGACGGGAAAGTCACTCCGGAGATGCTTACAAGGCATCTGCATGGGTTTGATTTTGAACATCATTCACAGCCGGGAGCGGTCTCAGTCACGCAGGCTACCGAGATGGGTACGGTCTATACCCCTGCTGAGATCAGGGCTCTGGCCGATACGGTTCATAAAAAGGGGATGTTCCTGCACATGGATGGGGCCAGGCTGGCAAATGCAGCTGTATCGCTTAACCTGCCTTTCAGGGCATTTACTACCGATGCGGGAGTTGATGTACTTTCATTCGGAGGAACAAAGAACGGCATGATGTATGGTGAGGCGGTCTGTTTTCTGAGGCCCGGGATCTCTCCATATTTCAAATATATAAGAAAGCAGGGCATGCAGCTTGCCTCAAAGATGAGGTTTATTTCAGCTCAGTATATTGCCTATTTCAGGGATGATCTGTGGAAAAGGCTTGCAGCCCATTCGAACTCTATGGCTCTTATTCTTGAACAGAAACTGCGCAGGGTTGACGGGATCACTATTACACAGAGAGTTGAGTCAAACGGTGTATTTGCAATCATTCCGAAGGAAGTTGCCGAAAGAGTGAACCGGGTCTATTTCTTTTATCCCTGGAATGAGGCAACATCCGAGTACAGGCTTATGACAAGCTGGGATAC
>JBAVOD010000217.1:0-42330 GCA_049691735.1 Bacteroidales bacterium | reverse complement strand
CTTTTGCATCGCGGGCAAATGTGCCCTGAACGACTGAAGAGCGTAGTCCTGAAGCTGCAGGTTAAGAGCTGTTTCGATCACAAGGCCGTCAGTTTCAGGAATCCAGGTTTTTCCGGTCGCAAGTTTGATATCCCCGAGTATGCCTTCAGCTTCGCTCCTTACCTGAAACAGGCAGTAACCTGCTTTGCCTCCGACGGATGTGTTGTTGTAGTCGAGCACCAGGGGAAGCTTGCACAGTGAATCCGCAGCACTCCTGTCAAGGTAATTATATTTCTCCATCTGCCTGATTACCAAGTTCCTTCTGGCTTTTGCATTTTCGGGATTCAGACGCGGGTTATAATATGTATTTGCTTTAAGCATCCCCACAAGTACTGCTGCCTGTCCGATCTCAAGGTCTGTTGCCTTCCTGTTGAAAAAGCGTTCGGAGGCAGCCTCGATTCCAAAGACATTTTCGCCGAATGAAACAGTATTTAAGTAAAGCGTGAGGATCTCATCCTTTGTGAACACCTTCTCAAGCCGTCGTGCGATTATTGCTTCGCGGGTTTTATTTGCAATTATGCTGAGGGGACCCTTATTTATTCTTCCGGTAATGTTCTTGGCCAGTTGTTCGGTAATCGTGCTGCCGCCTCCCGAACTTCGCCTGTTGAGCATTATACTTTTGACCAGTACTCTGAAAAGACTTCTGACATCATTCCCGCCATGTTCGTAAAAGCGCACATCTTCAGTTGCGATCAGTGCATTCCTGAGATGTACGGGGATCTGATCGAAACTGATATTTGTCCGTTCTTCGGAAAAAAATTTTCCTATCAGCTTCCCTTCGTCAGAATAAACAAGCGAGGCTGATGAATTCCGGAAGTTCAGCAGTTCTTCCCTGCTCTTCAGATGCCCGGCTCCGCCTTTGCATGATGAAATCATCAGCAGGGCTGCTACGAGAAATGCAGCGAGGATAATTTCAATGACTCTCCTACCCCTCATCCTTACAGTTTTTGTTTTTGAAATACCCCGTTGTGAGTTAATAATAAAAAAGTTTTTAAAGATATTCTTTATTTCCCAATGAGCTGTAAACCTGATAATGATAGGGCAAATTTCATAACTTTAGGGTAATTTGTGAGCTGGCATGGAACAACTCGGTAAGATCCTTATTTTCACCGGTATACTTCTGATTATAGCAGGGCTGATCGTCTATTTTGCAGGCAACAGGCTCACATGGTTGGGCCACCTTCCGGGCGACATAAGGATCGTAAGGGAAAATGTCAGATTCTATTTCCCTATCACCACCATGATCATTATAAGTGCGGTCGTTTCATTCATACTTTACCTGATCAGAAAGTTCCTTCCCTGATCCTGAAAGGAATTTCATACTTTCAATATCATATAAATTGTACAGGTAATTCTTTTTTTCTCTCAACATAAGTCTTAAATTTGATTAGTTCTTTGTCATTTCCTTAAATTCAGCTGTCATGAAAAAAATTACAACTCTTGTGATGCTTTATTCTGTAATGTTTCTGGCATTACAGGCGCAAAAAGTCTCAAACTTCACCTATCAGTTTGACAATGGCATAAATGTTAAAATGGAACAATGCTGGGATCATGTCTGGGTAAGTCAGACTTTCGAGGCAGCAAAAACCTCAGACCAGAATCCCCCGCTGGTTTTTAATGTAAGAACTCTTGGAAGCCTGACCTCAGGTTCCACTTACAAGCTGCTTAGCTCAGGCAAGGAAGTTAAGCTCCAGGGAATAAAACCAGGAACTTATATCCTTAAGGAAAATTTCAAGCTATCCGGAAATCCGGGATCAATTGCCTTCGATATCGACAATGTGGTGATCAAGCCGCAGACCATAACCACGCTTTCAATAGTGCTGTATGATTATCAGATCATAAAAGGTGAAAAGGCTGAGAATCACAGTGGTCTGTCAGCCTATGATTCGAAAGTGGAACGATATAAGGGCAATCAGGAACTTAATCCCTCATGCGGCGTACTGACATTTTATGAAAAAGGAAAACATGACAAGCCGGTCGCCCCGGAAGGTGCTGCACCCTCGAGGAGCGGAGATGTGAAGCCCGGCACTTACGATGTAGTGATCACGGTGGGAACTGCAGCCCAGCCCCAGAAGATCTGGCTTGAAAATTTCACTATGAAGCCGAATGTCAGCTATAGTATTACGACAAACCTCAATGCCGGGGTCATTGAATACGTTGGAGGGAACAGGGATGTCAAAGCCATCCAACTTTATCCTGCAGGCACGGCTGACAGGCAGAAGGGAGAGGCTGCTCCCGACAAGACACTCGAAATAATGAAATGTGAAAATCAGGTTACTGCAAATACCTGCCCGCCCGGAACATATGACGTTCTGCTAAACTTTAAGAATGGTGCCAGATATGAGTGGAGAAAGAATATAGCTGTAAGTACCGGAAGCAGGGTACAGGTCAAATAGCTGATTTCCGCGATCTGACGTAATCTCTGATGTTCATTGCCAGCGACAGGCAAAGGGATGCAAGAAATACATAAAAGGTCACCTTATCAACCATTGTCTCATTAAAGTCAAGGCCCGTCAGCCTGTCAGCAAGATATTTCATATACGAATCTGGAATATTTGTTTTCCCAAGCTTTTCCAGAATCTTAAAATGCAAGTCGGTAAGCGGGCAATAACCTATTGTTCCAACTATCAGTCCAAGAAAAAGCCATGATGATCCGGTAAGCAGGAGTGTAATAAGGTTCGCAACCCTGGTCTTTTTCCAGATCCACCCGAATACATTGAAGATCACGAGTGAAGTATGGAAGATCAGAAAAAAAAAATCAAGCAGCCTGAGTACTATCATATTATGGTGCCCAGATCCTGAACTCTCCGGAACAGTGGAGTAATGCCATCATGTAAAGCAAACCATCGTAGTATCTTTCGCTTAACCCGGAGGGAATGGGAGTATTCCACAATGCTTCCGTAAAATCCCTGGCCAGAGGATGAGTTGCGGCCAGACTAACCACAGCGTTTGTTGCGACCAGGCCCTTAGCATGATTCCTGTCAAGGAGTTTCCCATCGAGAGTATACTGGGTCCCATATGAATCCATTCCCCGGGAGGCAAAGAATTCCTGGATACGGTTGCTCAGTTCCTGTTCGCGGGGATCCTTGCCCCACCATGACCAGTCAACGGCCCAGTTCATCTGAGTACGACGGGCATCGAATGAAAAATTTACGGCATTCTGGTTTCCCGGGGATGCATGCGGCTTTCCGTCAAAATCAGCATAATCCGGAGCAAGACCTGTAACCGGATTGGTGACCTTCTGAAAGAAATTCCTGCTTGTATCAGCAGCAGCAGCCCAAAACTCCCTGTCAGCTTCAGGTCCCCATCTTGACCACAGCTCGTAGAAAGCCGGGAGATGGTATGAAGGGTCAGTGAATCCCCAGCTATCGGTATTTGGAACGAAACGTATCATAACCGCATCTTCATTTACCATGCTGCCGACTGTACGCGGGCCGAATTTAGTCTGACCCGATTTCAGCGGATGATGCCTGATTGCAGTGAGTATTTTGTCGGCCCATGCCCTGTAATCATAAATACCCTGGCTGTTACCCCACCTGTTTGAAGCAAAATAGAGTGCCATCACCATATACTCCTCACCATCGGGTGCAGGTGTTTCGGAGTTAGGGGTCCCGTCCCTTTTCAACGACCATGAGAAATAGCCTTCTGAAGGATGCTCAGGGTCACTTACATACATATGGGTCATAGCCCAGTTCCAGATTGCGTCAAATTCCTCTTTTTTATCCATCTGGACGGCTATCATCATGCCATACGAAATCCCTTCACTCCTCACATCATTATGAAGTACATCACAAACGTACATCATCGGGCCGTTTTCGTTCCGTCCGGCCCTGAAAACGACAGCAACTGATGAATCGCCACGAAAAAGCTGCCGAAAGGCTGCCTCGTTCCTGTCTTTGATCTCTTTGGGCAAATGACCGTCCTCGAGGAAAAGGTTCCTGTATTTTCCGGTCACAAATGCTCCTGACCCATCTCTTCTGTCGGCCTGATCCAACTTTTGAGGACCAGAACCTGAAAGTCTCAAAACCTGTTGCGGACCCGCAAATAAAAATGCTGCGATAAAAGGAACCAAAAACAAACCCGGGTTTTTCATATTCTGTGGCATTTATATCAGGTAAAATAAAAAATCGTGAGTTTCACAGACATAAATTTAATACTTTTATTAAAAGTCCGCACAAAACTGCCTCAGAAGGTTGGGTTAAAAAAGAGTATATTTGGTACATAACAGAACTTTCAATGAATTCTGAAAAAAGCATAATCGGATTTATAGGCGCCGGTGGAATAGCACGTTCACATGCTTTTGCGCTAAGTTCATTGCCATTTTATTACAATGATTTTCCTGCTGCTGAAAAGGAGTCTGTATGTTCATTTTCTGAAGAAAGCCGCAGGCATTTTGCCGTCAGGTTCGGATTTAACCGGTCGCAGAGTCTTGCCGAATTTGCAAAGAACGAAAGGATCAATTCGGTTTATGTACTTGGACCGAACAGGGTCCATTTCGAGCATCTTAAAATTGCTCTTGAAATGCCGTCGGTAACCAGGGTTTACCTTGAGAAACCAGTATGTTCAACCGCTGATGAAGAGTCAATGATCCTTGAGCTTGCGGCGAAGCACCACGACAAAAAGATCCAGGTCGGATTCCAGTACCTTTTCTGCCCTGCAGTAAAGGGGGCAATTGACCTGGTTAAGTCGGGCAGGCTCGGAAAACCGGTTCATTTCGATTTTAAATATTACCATGGCGATTATCTCAGGCAGATCTATCGAAGCAAGAGGGCAACAAGGCTGACTCCCGCACCCGACGGCGGGGCAATGGCCGACCTGGGTTCCCACGTTGTCAGCATGCTTATAGCCTTTCTGGGGGATGGAATTGAGATAACCGGAGCGATACAGGCTGGAAGTTTCCCGGACGTGCCGGCAGGATCAGACCTGTTCAGTCTGATTAATCTTTATGATACTGTTACGGGAGCTGCGGGGACATTATCCTCAAGCCGTATCAGCTCAGGGGCGGGAGACTTTATTTCGTTTGAGATCTATGCAGAAAAAGGAACCGTAAAATATTCGACCCTTGCGCCCGATTCATTTGAGTATTTTCTTGAAGAAACGGGCTTATGGAACTGCCGGTTTTCAGGCAGCGATTACCAGCCGCACACCAGCTTCCCCTCGGGGCATGTTCCTGCCGGATGGCTCAGACCTATGATACATGCCCATTACATATTTCTTACAGGTGCAACGCCCGATTCGTTTGCCCCTGATATTTCTCATGGCCTGTCTGTTCAGAGAATTGTCAGACAGACAGCAGATCACCTGGAAAGATTCAGGAGATATCAAGGATTTTAAACTACCTGCGGATAAGCTGCGGCGAAAAAGCCACCCCAAAAAGGGAAAGAAGCATCAAAACTGATGAAGCTCTTTTCCGGGTTGGATTGTTAACTGAGTGGTGTATTTCAGAGCAGGTAAATACAATTTTTGCTTACTGGCTAACCGGCAAATTACTGTTAAAACATGTTAAAATCGATATTGAGGCCTGCCTTTAAGATCAATATTTAATAGTTTTGCGGCTGATTCCAGGTGAGATGTCTGAACATCTTATACATACGTAATTTTATGAAACGGACTATAATATTAACGTTATCAGTTGCTTTCCTTACAATAACTGCACTTATTGTATTCAATAAGCTTGCATCGAAGAAAAAGAGTGAGAACCTGTTTGCAGAATCGGTCAAAGGCGATTTTGAAATTGCGATTTCAGGATCAGGTGAACTATTGCCTGAAAACTCACTCGATATAAAAGCGCCGGAAATCAGCAGGGGGCGCGATTTTCACGCCGCTGACCTGAAGATCCAGGACCTTGTTCCTGAAGGTACAATTGTAAATAAGGGGGATTACGTTGCAACACTCGACAGGACACAGTTTGACAATACGCTAAAAGATGAGCAGGAAAGGCTTTCGACTTACCGCACCAATCTTGAAATGAAAGGGCTTGATACTGCTGTGACGCTTACAGCTTTGCGTGATGGGATCAGAAATCAGAGGCAGGCAGTGGAAGAAGCTGAAATCATTCTCAGGAACTCCCAGTATGAGCCACCAGCCACAATAAGGGAAGCTGAGATCAACTTCGACAGACAAAAAAGATTGCTTGAGCAGAAGAAAAGAGGATACACGCTCAGGGTCGCACAGGCAAAGAGAGACATGAGGACCCAGCGATTATGGTATAACAGAATCGACAAAAGGGTAATGGATCTTGAGGAGGTGCTTGCCGGATTCATAATTAACGCGCCGGGTCCGGGAATGGTCGTTTACAAGAAGGACCATCACGGGACCAAGATAAAAACCGGATCATCTGTCAATGCGTTCGACAGGACAGTAGCAACCCTGCCCGATCTTTCAACTATGATTTCGAAAATATATGTGAGTGAAATTGAAATAAGAAAAGTAAAGCCTGACCTCGTGGCAGAAGTTACTATAGATGCTTTCCCGGGTAAGAAATATACCGGCAGGGTAGTTGCGATAGCCAATATCGGCGAAAAGCTGCCCAACAGCGATACAAAGGTCTTTGAGGTGCAGATCCGCCTCGATGGCTCCGACCCGTCGCTGCGACCTTCAATGACGACCACGAACAAGATTATTGTCACTACCTACAGGGATGTTGTTTACGTACCAATCGAATGCGTACATGCCGGACCCGATGGTATTCCTTTCGTATATACCGGGAAGAACACCAGGCAGGTTGTTGTTCCGGGTGATTCAAATGAAAAAAACATTGTGATAGAAAAGGGGCTGAAGCCGGGAGAACTGGTTTATCTTGCACAGCCTGACAATATTGAAAAATTCAGGCTTACGGGGCTTGAGCTGGCAAAACTTGAATAATTTCTGCCGGTATTATGAAATGAAAAAACGCAAGGCATGGATCCTTGCGTTTTTTACAGGGTGTCAGCTTTTCAGCATTATTGTTTGTCGTAGACCATTGTTGTTTTACGCTCACCATTAGGTGTATTCATGGTGTTAACAATCTGAAGGGAAGTCGGGCTGATAAGGCTCCACACTTCAGTTGATTTCATTTCCATCGATTGTCCATCACGCTCAAAAGTCCTTGTTGTTAAAATTGTAAGGGTTTTGCCGTCAGGAGACCATGTTGCAACAGATTTGCTTTCACCTCTTCCGGTGGAATTAACACTCTCTTTCCCGTCGAGCGTGTATTTGCTGGTTGTAGTCACTGCCTGTCCATCCTGATTAGTTCTTGTCCTTTCAACCGTGAGGAGATTTGCTTCCTGGGTTGCAGTGAAATTGCCGCCTCCACCCATCATCCTACCTCCGCCTTGAGAATCTCCTAAATTGCTCTTCCCTTCATTAAATGCCCATTTTCCGGCAAAATTGGCTTTACCGGCCTGCGCATTCAAAGCCAGGGGCATGAATAGGAATGAAAGTATGACCGTACCGGACAATACCTTTGAAATCAAATTTTTTTTCATGTTTTACAAAGTTTTATTGGTTCATAAATTATTAGACATTGAATCAAAGGTAAATATTCCCCCGTAAATCATTATTATGTTACTGCCATATAAAACAAATTCAAAAAATAAATTTTCTATATTCGCGAAGATTGTTGAATAATTGAAACCTTAACTAAACCTGATCAATTATGATAAAAGTTCTTTTAACCTTGTTAACAACAGCTGCCCTGCTGATTTCATGCGGAAATCAGGGTAAAAAAGCAGATACGGTAAAATCCGGGACATCTTCAACTGCTGAAAAAGTTGCGTTTGCCTTGCTTACTGAAAATCCGGGGAATTATGTCGGAAAAACGATCAGTGTTGAAGGGAAAGTAGTTCATGTCTGCACAATGAGCGGCAAAAAGCTTTTCATCACAGGCGAAAATCCCGATATAAGGCTTTACATTGAAGCAGGTGAAGAGATGCCCAGGTTCCCGGTGGAACTGCTTGGCAATCAGATAGAAGTTGAAGGTACAATAACAAGGATTTCAGCCGCCGGCATGAACGAAGGTAATTCGATGAGCCCGTCAGCCACGGATGAAGTCACGCCGGATACCAAAGCCATGGGCGCCGATACATGTGAAACCGGGAAAGCACTTGCTGCACAGCCGGTCCTTTCAGACCTGATGATGGTATACAGCAGGCACACAGTGCTGAAATAGAGACCAAGGGAAGTCTGTAACCTCATAACATTCTGTAGTGAACCTGCCTAAACTGAACCGAATCACCCATCGTGATCTGGGATACCTTATTGCCGGTGTTACAATAATATATGCGGTCTCCGGAATTGCCCTCAATCACAAGTACGACTGGAATCCTAATTATATAATAGTAAATCAGCCATTTACAACTGATATTAAAATTTCCAGGGAGAATCTTAATGAGGATATCGTACTCGGCCTCCTCAAAAAGATCCCCGGAACGCCTGAGTATAAAGCTTACTACTTCCCGTCAGGGAATATACTCACTGTCTTTGTTGAGGGCGGCTCAGTCAGAATAAACACCGAAACTGGTGAAGGTTATGTTGAGAAGGTTAGCAGGAGGCCGGTCTTTTACCAGATCAATTTCCTGCATTACAATCCGGGAAAATGGTGGAAATATTTCAGTGATATTTTTTGCATAGCCCTGGTACTGGTTACAATAACAGGTCTTTTCATAATAAAAGGCAAAAACGGGATAACACGGAGAGGTGCGATCCTGACGGCCACGGGAGTGATCCTTCCGTTATTGTTCCTTATTATTTACTGAAATATATATGATCGGCCTCTACCTCCCCATTTCGATTATAGGGGGCAATAAGTGCATCTTCTCTCTGTAAAAACCCGGCGGCCTGTCTCAGACCATTTTCATGGCTTTAAGTACTCTTTCAGGTGTCATTGGCATCTGGTAGAGTCTTGCCCCGGTCGCATCATATATTGCATTTGCAACTGCTGCTCCCACCGTGATAATTGCCGGTTCACCGCCACCCTTCGGAGGCTGGTCCTGCCTGTTGAGTATCTTGCAGTCAAGCTTCGGCACCCATGAAAAATGAGGTATTTCGTAGGTGTCGAAATTCCTGTTCTTCACATCGCCTCCTTCAAACCGGATCTCTTCGCTCAGAGTATAACCAAGACCCATATTTATACACCCCTCCATCTGGATGAGAGCTCCCTCGGGGTTGACACACAGGCCCATATCCTGAGCGCACGATACTCGTACAACCTGAACTTTACCGGTACTCTTATCCACCTTTACCTCTGCCATCATAGCCACCCAGGTACCCGCGTCGGTACCACAGGCAATCCCGATGCCTCTTCCTGATGGTGTCTTTCCGGGCACATAATTGAACATTTCGGCGACCGTATTCCAGCAGGCGATCATCTTTTCGTCCTTCAGATTCTTCATACGGAATTCCAGCGGATCAATGCCTGCAGCCGAGGCCATAATGTCGATCTGTGATTCCCTGGCAAATGTATTGGCATTGTTGTTCGGAGCACGCCAGGGCCCGGTGGCAAAAGGATGGATCTCCACCGTATCCATGTTCTGGCTGTAGCTGGATGTCCTTGAGTTAGGGACATCGTAAATAGTGTCGGAACCTCTCGATCCGCCATAGTACAAGCTATAGTCCCACAATTTTATAAGGCCCGAATTATCGATACCCGATTTGATCCTGTAAACCCCTGCCGGATGAAAGGTGTCATAAAAGAATTCTTCGTCACGTGTCCAGACAACCATCACCGGTTTGCCCGTAAGTTTGACCAGCCGTGCTGCTTCCACTCCCTGCTGATAAGCAGCTTTCCCTCCGAAACCTCCACCGACAAAAGGGGTTATGACCCTTACTTTCTCAAGCGGATAGCCAAGCTCGCGCACTATTCCGTCCTGTAACCCGAAAGGTGACTGGGTGGAAGCCCAGACCGTCATCTTGTCACCTTCAAGCTTTGCCAGGGCGGTATGCGTTTCGATTGAGGCGTGTGCAAGGTATGGATCATGAAATTCAGACTCAAAGACTTTGTCAGATGCTTTAAGGCCAGCATCAAGATCGCCTGTCGAACGCATCACATTTACTCTGGAATCAGCTCCTACCATCCGGTCCCAAAGGTTCACATCATTGACTTTCAGTTCATTGAATGTGTATTCAGCCTTTATTTTGACAATTGCCTCATCAGCCCTGTCGCGGTTTTCGTTCAGTACCGCAATAAAATCTCCATCGCGGACAACCTGTGTGCCTGCCACTTTTTCCGCTCCCGAAACATCAACTGAGCTGAGTTTGGCGCCATGCGACGGCGGGCGCAATATTCTTGCAAAGACCATTCCCGGCAGCTTCAGGTCACCTGCATACCTTGCCTGGCCGGTTGCTTTCAATTGAGCATCGCTGTGTTTATACGATTTTCCTATATATGTAAATTTCTTATAATCTTCAACCGATGGTTTGATATCAAGATACTTCTCAAGTTTCTGGCCCCTGGCAAGCTGGGCATAGCTTATCCTGTTCTTCGGATTCCGGGTATCGACAACGATGCCTTCCCTTACTTCAAGTTGCGAGGCAGGAACGCCGAGCTTTGAGGCAGCCATTTCAGTGAGCACTCCCCTTGCTTCAGCAGCAGCGGCCAGCATCGCCGGCCCGAAGGTCTGGGTTGATTGTGATCCCCAGGTTCCGGCATCCCATGGACAAAGGTCGGTGTCGCCCATTACCATTTTAACTTTTTCAAGAGGAACGTTCAGAGCATCAGCCATTTCCTGAGCAAGCGAAGTGATAATTCCCTGGCCCATCTCAATTTTGCCTGTAAAACAGTTAACGGTCCCGTCCTGGGTAATCTGAACGAACGCATTGTAGTCCTTCGGCAGGGAACGTCTCTGATCAAGCGGAGCACCGAAAATATCCAGAACATTAAATGGCTGGAAGAAAATGAAAATGCCACCACCCATCAGTTTAACGAAGCTTCGTCTTTTCAACCGGTTGTTTTTAGCCTTACCCGGATCAGTTTCTTTTTTTAATTCCAGTTTCTTCATGACTGTTTCCCTCCTTTCATTTCTTTTGAAGCGCTCTCAACTGCATCGATTATCCTGTTATAAGTGCCGCACCGGCAGAGGTTGTCTTCCATGCCGTCAATAATTTCCTGACGGGTAACATCCGGTTTCTTCATGAGCAATCCTGCTGCTGTCAGGATCATACCGGGGGTACAATATCCGCACTGCAATGCATCATGATCAATAAATGCCTTCTGTACAGGGTGAAGTTTGCCGCCCTTTGCCAGGCCCTCAATAGTTATAATTTCTTTTCCTGCAGCATCGCTTACAGGAAGCATGCAAGACCTGACCGGTTCCCTGTTTATCAGTACCGTGCATGCGCCGCAGAATCCCATACCGCAACCAAACTTGGTCCCGGTAAGACCTAACTGATTCCTCAGCACCCAGAGCAGGGTTTGCGCCGGATCGGTCAGTATTTCGGTCTTTTTGCCGTTGAGGTTAAAACTGATTTTTTGTTCCATAGTCTAATTCTTTTGATTTATTTCATTCTGATAATCTTCAATTGTATCAAAATCCTTCAGGATTGAAGGAGAATTTGTTTCGACTTCCAGCACATCATCAGGGTAAATGCCGGCAAGCGAACGCAATCCTTCAGCGTCATCCAGTTCAGCCACCGCATCCTTCAGCCTGCAGTCAATCAGAAGCGGGTGTCCCCTTTTGCCGTTGCAGACCGGGATCACTATTCTTTTTCCCCATTTCCTGTAACTTGAGATGACCGTGTTTATAACGACAGGTTCAATGAGCGGCTGATCGCCCTGGAATACGAGTGCGGCCGAGCATTCCGGGGGAAGATTCCTGAACCCGCATTTTACAGACGAAAGCATCCCGAGTTTGTAATATTCGTTAAAACATTGAATTACAGGTCTATTTCTTATAAGAGCACCAATTTCTTCCCTGAATGCCCCGAGCACAACCAGCGATCCGTCAACTTCGGATCTGCCTGCATTTGTAATGACCGTTTCAATAATAGTACTGCCTCTGAAAGGAAGAAGCATTTTGGGTGACATCATCCTTTTCGATTCTCCCGCAGCAAGTATGATTGCCCAGATTTGTAAGGTCTTTTCCACTTAACAATTATTCGGGTATGATGTTTCTTCTACTTCCTGTTCTTAATGTTTTTCACTTCAACAAGCTGTGCTGCAATACTGACAGCTATTTCTTCAACTGTTCTTGAGCCTATATCCACTCCTACCGGGGCATAGATGGCATCCCATTGCTCCTGCGAAGCCCATCCGCCGGAAAGGAATTCCTTCTTCATCATGGCAACCTTATTTTTGCTGCCGATCATACCTGTGTAAGCGGCTCCCGAGCCGATGCAGGCCTTCAGGGCACTCGCATCATCCCTGTGTCCGCGTGTTACAATTACAATATAGGTATGCCTGTCCTTTTCAGTTGCGGCAATCGACTCCCCGATGTCAGCGGCAATTATGTGATCAGCATCAGGTATATTCCCGCGATTGGCAAATTCGGGCCTGTCATCGATAACCGTCACTTCGAATCCGAGCATCTGTCCTATTTTTGAAAGAGCCTTTCCGATATGACCTGCCCCGGCAATTATCAAACGGGGGGCAGGAATGACAGGTTCAATAAGCGCAAAACGATCAGGTTCATCAGCTGAACTTTTAAGATCAATTTTACGAAAATCGTCAGGATCTGAGCCTGAAAGTACGCTTTTTGCCTCCTGTCCGATGCGGGTCGTGAACTGAAAAGGCAATTCCGGAGATAAAGTATCTGTCATCCAATACCTTTTGATATCTATCCTTTCAGCCTCAGGTTCAGTAACAATAGTGATCAGGACGCCGGGGATCCTGGCTTCAGTTGACATCCTGGCTGAATTGAACACCTTCCTGTGAACATTCAGGTTTGAATCAAGAAGTACGCTTATCCTTCCGCCGCACAATGCATCTTCGCCATCTGATGCGCTGTTGTCGAGCCTGAATGTATAGTGGCCCGGTTTTCCTGAAGAAACGGCAACTCTGGCTTTCTCCTGCACCTTCCCTTCAACAATGCCACCCCCTATTGTACCTGAAATGAGACCTTTGATGCCAAACAGCGCCGAACTCCCTGCTTTCTGGGGAGTCGACCCGGCGGTCGTGGTCACAGTTGCAAGGGCAAGGCCTGAAATATCGGGGTCCCCCTCCGATAGTTGCAGATAGATGTTTTTCATGTCCAATAAAGTATGAAAGATAAAAAATTAAATTAATCCGGCTGATAAATAAAGCTAAATATAGCTACCCTTAATTATCTTTACCTTTTAACCCGAATCAGCCATGAAAACGAGTTGTATCAATCATTGGATAATATTTCTTCTTGCGGTAATAATCCTGCCCTCGTGCAAGCAAAAGGAAGCAAAACCGAAAGTAACTGCAAAACCCGATATATCCTGGCTTCAGGAGATGACAATCAGACAGCTCCGTCAGGGATATGAGGAGGGAAAGTTTACCGTTGCTGAGATTGTGACAGCCTATCTTGACAGGATAAATGAGATAGATAAGAACGGGCCTACACTGAACTCGATAATAATTGTCAATCCCGATGCCCTTCAGATAGCGCAGGAGCTCGACAGGGAAAGATCGGAAGGGAAAGCCAGGGGGCCATTATTCGGGGTACCCGTATTACTCAAGGATAATATTGATACGCACGACAAAATGCCTACCACTGCAGGAGCAACCATATTAAGGCACTCTTATCCCAAAACCGACAGTTTTATAGCAAAAAAGCTCAGGGAATCAGGAGCGGTCATCCTCGGGAAGGCCAACCTAAGCGAATGGGCGAATTTCAGGTCGATGACCTCTACAAGCGGATGGAGTGGTGTGGGAGGATTGACTAAAAATCCGTATGTTCTTGACAGAAATCCGTGCGGATCCAGCTCGGGATCAGGTGTGGCAGTCTCAGCAAACCTGTGTATGATGGCAATCGGGACCGAAACCAACGGTTCAATTGTATGCCCGTCGAACAATAACGGGGTTGTGGGCATTAAACCGACGGTCGGACTTTTAAGCAGGTCGGGGATCATCCCGATTTCTTTTACGCAGGATACTCCCGGTCCGATGACCAGGACGGTTGAAGACGCAGCCATTGCACTTGGTGCATTGACAGGCATCGATACCGCTGATTCAAAAACTATGGCATCTGAAGGAAAATCAATGACAGACTATACAGGATTTCTCAGGGAAGATGGTCTAAAAGGAAAACGGATAGGTGTTATAAAGGGATCTTCCGATTATTTGACCGCTGTTGATACGCTTTTCAGGCAGGCCCTGCTTTTAATGAAGGCGAAAGGTGCTGAGTTAATAGAAGTGGAGCCGCCAAAAAGTTCAGCTTATGAGGACGCCTCTTTTGATGTGATGCTTTTTGAATTCAAGGACGGGCTTGAAAAGTACTTTGCAGGTCTGGGCGACAGTACGCCGGTAAGGACGCTCAAGCAGCTTATCGGGTTCAACAAGTCCGATACAGTTGAACTGAGGTTTTTCGGACAAAGGCTCCTCGAAATGGCTGAGAAGAAAGGTGGCCTTTCATCCCCGGAGTATAAGAGGTCACTCGAAGTAATGCTGAATGCTACACGGAAGGAAGGAATAGACCGGATAATGAATTCTTTTAACCTTGATGCGCTTGTCGCCCCCACAGGTTCGCCGGCATGGAAGACCGATCTGATCCTTGGGGATCACTTTGTCGGTGGCAGTTCCTCACTTGCTGCAATCTCAGGTTATCCTGCCATAACTGTTCCAATGGGCTTTATTGACAATCTTCCGGTTGGAATCACCTTTTTCGGCAGGGCATGGAGCGAGCCTGTTCTTATCGAAACAGCATATGGCTATGAACAGAGCACAAATTACAGAAAGCCACCAGAATACCTCGTTACTGACCGTTTTACAAAGAAATAGGAATTACTTCGCCACATAAGCAAGAGTGAGACGACCGTTTTAAGTGAACCGGCAAGGGAGCTGCTTGTTCGGCAGATGATTGTCTTTCGGGCATTCATCCGGATTCGTAAAATTACAGAAATCCAAGAGTACCAAAGAATTGGGGCAGATGAAAGTCAGGTATATTGTTTTGAACAACTGCCCATGTAATGAAATGAGGATTTGAGTTTTTCTCAGCACACTTATAAAAATTTGCTTTCCATTCCACCCCTGGTTGCGGCTTTGTAACAGGTGAATACTTACGCAGAATACTTAAAGGAATTTTGTACTCGACAGTCCAGATGACAGGTTCCACTATTTCCGGATCTGTCAGGTCAGGTAATGAGTGTGCAATCTGGATTTTCAGGATATCATCATAACTGACCTCAATAAATTCCTTTCTGGGAACAATATTGTAGTGCATCAGTGGTGTACCCCCGCAATTGATTTCAAGGTTAAAGTACTTTTCCGGAAAATCATTATCGGGGGAAAAGAAAAATTCAACGCAGCTGTCTTCCCAAACGGGGCCATTCGGCTTGGTTGTTACACATCTGACAAACCTGTCGTCAACTCTGAAAATTACAAATAGATTTTCCTCATCATACATCATTTTTGCCCTGACCTCGGGTCTGAATACGGGTATCACACCCATGAAACTTGTCAGTTCAAGAGGCCTGACAATATCCCAGGCAGGCTTGTCCCATATTCCGTCGATTGGCATGAGCCCGCACAGTCTGGTAACTTCATAGACTGATCTTTTATTCAGATTTCCCATTTTACAGTACCGGCTTGTGGTAGAGGTTAATAAATTTGTTGGTTATCTGCAAGTCCCCTTCTTCGCCTTCCATCGGCCGCCAAAGGCTTGTCACTTACGCTTCAATGCTTCAGCGACGAAGCACCGACGACGCGCCGCGTAGCCGCTACAGTAGAGCAAAGCAGGGGATTCAGGGGTAAACCAAACGCGAGGCCTTTTGAGACAGCCTCAGCAAATATTGAAACGCGGAAGATCAATTTACCGCCTTATTTCATGAACCTTATTCCTTTTTAGTTTCGTCTTTCGGCTCAGCTTTCATCTTTTCAGGTTCATCTTCAACCCTTGAAGCCTTCTTAAAGTCCTTCAGGCCCTGTCCAATTCCTTTCATCAATTCAGGGATCTTGCGTCCGCCGAAAAGAAGAACAACAACAAGCAGTATAAGAATTATTTCAGTCGCTCCAAAGTTTCCCATGTCTTCAGGTATTAAATATTTTTTAAAGCTATACAGAATGCATTAAAATTCAAAGAAAAATAAGGTTATGGGACCTTTTAGCAGGCAGATATGCCCTCGAGGATGTCTGGAACGGCAAGCTTCAGCTGTAATAATTTTGCCTGATTACCCGCGGTTTATCAGGAATTCACTGCAGGTTTCCCTTATTCCATCCGCGTAAGGCGTAGGCTTCATCCCGAACTGGTCCTCAAATCTCGATGAATTGAAGATGTAGTCGTCCTCATACTGGTACATCATTTCCGGCATCTCCTTCATTACCGGCATGACAAGTCCCGAAGCCTTTATCATCCACATTGGCATTACCATGGAGCGGTCCTTCACTTTCAGCTCGTTTGCAAACATCCTTATTAACTCTGCTCCTGTGAGTGTATTGCTGTCAGTAGGCAGATGCCATACCTTTCCGAATGCACCGGGAGTATTACCGAGAATCGCTGTGGCTCTGGCAGCGTCGGGAGTATATGTAAGCGAATGTTTTTTGGATTTGTCCATAAACCACATGGCACGCCTCCCTGCAGCGAGGTTTTTTACGACAAGCTCGTTCACGATACTGTTCCTGTTGCCGGGACCATAAAAATCAGCCGCCCGCGCAATCAGTGCAGCGACTTTTTTTTCTTTCATTGCCTCCAGAAGCATAAGGGCTATTTCTCTTCGCACAACCCCCTTCCTGCTTGGAGGGTCCATGGGCGAATCTTCGGTCATATGGGGAATCGAATCCCTGCTGTATGCATACACATTGTCAAAAAAGACCAGGCGTGTCCTGTTAATGCTGCAGGCTTCAATCAGTTCCCTGATCATTACCGGCCATCTTTCCTGCCAGACTTTCAGTTTGTACTCCAGCCCAACAACAAGGTAAACGACCTCTGAGTTACTGACAACCCTGTCGATAACCCCCGGCTCAAACAGATTGGCAGCTATGATCTCATCGGTACTGTTGACTTTCTGCGGATTACGGCTTACAAGCCTGATCTTGCAGGTATATCTGGGAAGCTCCCTGGCAAGTATTTTTCCAATGGCACCTCCGGCTCCAAGGATTGTTTGCATATGTTATGAATTAAGCTTTTCCATCCTTTGTTAAACAATTTCAGGATGTGAAGGTTCGGAGTCGGTGCAGAGATACGGTTACCTTATCATAAAATCAAGCAGAGGCATATCTTCGAGGTATGCAACGAGGTTGTCATCCTTTTTAAGGGGACCAACGCCCGATGGTGTTCCGGTAAAGATAAGGTCGCCGGTCTTCAGGGTGAAGAAGCGGGAGACAAATGAAATAATTTCGTTAATGCTGAATATCATGTCGGAAGTGCTGCTTTCCTGCACTATCCTGTTATTGATCTCAAGCCGGAAGCGGAGATCGTCCGGATTTTTGAATGTGCTTACAGGAACAAATTTTCCTAACGGGGCTGCACCATCGAATCCTTTTGAAAGTTCCCATGGCAGACCTTTTTTTGAAAGGTCGTCCTGAAGGTCCCTGGCTGTAATGTCGATGCCTGTTGTCACTTCATCATAGTAGCGGGATGCAAATTCGGGTGCTATACTTTTGCCCAGCCTCGATATCTTCACAACTACCTCCACCTCGTAATGAATGACGGAAGAGAAGCCGGGCAGAAAATACGGTTTGTTATTCTTCAGTATTGCCGAATCGGGCTTAAGGAACACCACCGGACTTTCGGGGAAGGGGCGTCCCATCTCAACAGCATGTTTCCTGTAATTCAGTCCAATGCAAATTATTTTCATCCCTGCTGACCTTTGCCGAATGACCTGAGCTTTATCTCAGTAAGCAGTTTTTTGGTATAAAGCGGGAAATCGCCGTTCATCATCCAGGAATAATAGGAAGGCTCTTCCTTAAACACCTCTTCGACAACCTTTCCCTTGTGCTTCCCGAAATTAAAGAGCTCGGTACCGTTTTCGTCATAAACGATCCGGCCTGCAAAATCTGCAATATTATTGAACGAGCTGAAGTCCGCAAGCTTTTCCATGTCGTTATCAAGGTCGCCGTACCTGTCGAGCTGTGCCTTGAGAACTTCATATGTAGCTTCGACATCTGCCTTTGAGCTATGGGCATTTTTAAGATCCCTGCTGCAATAGAACTGGTAGGCTGCCGTCAGGGTCCGCTGTTCCTTCTTGTAGAAAATAACCTGGGGATCTATGTATTTTCTTTTCCTGAGATTGAATTCAACATTTGCACGCAGGAATTCTTCTGCGATTACCGGAATGTCAAATTTTATGGCGTTATAGCCTGCCAGGTCGCATCCTTCGAGGAATGCCGCCAGCTTCTTTGCAATCTCCCTGAATGTCGGTTCACCGGCAACATCCTTATCTGTTATTCCGTGGATAGCAGTCGATTTCGGCGGGATTGGCATTTCGGGATTGATCCTGGTGATCATCCACTCCTCGTTCCCGTTCGGGCTGATCTTCAGGACTGAAAGTTCCACAATCCTGTCGGCCGAAACGTTAATGCCTGTCGTTTCGATATCAATAAATGCAATAGGTTTTCGAAGGTTCAGTTCCAATTATCAGGCATTTATCATCATTGGCATAAGAAGCATCAGAAGGTCTTCCGACTCATTTTCAGTCTCACCCGGCAGGAAAAGTCCGGCACGCGTCGGATCTGCCAGCTCGATCATTACATCCTGGGAAGAGATGTTGGCCAGTATTTCAAGCAGGAATACCGACTTGAATCCGATTTCCAGATCTTCGCCCTCATATTGGCATTTGATCTTTTCATACGCTGAGATCGAGAAGTCTATATCCTGGGCCGATACCATAGCCTGGTTGCCATTGAGCTGAAGCTTGACCAGGTTGCTTGCCTGATTGGAGAAGACCGATACGCGCTTCAGAGTGTTATAGAATTCTACCCTGTCAATAGTGATTTTCCTGGGATTGTTTTTAGGAATAACTGAATTGTAATTCGGGTAATTGCCTTCCACGAGTCGGCATACAACTTTATAATTACTCAGGTTGAAGAATGCATTCTTATCGTCAAATTCAACTGTGACCGTCCCCTCTTCGCGCGGAAGGATATTCTTCAGCAACGAGGCAGGCTTTTTCGGAAGGATAAACGATGCATTATCATCCGATTTGGCATCGCTGCGCTGGTACCTGACAAGCTTATGGGCATCTGACGCTACGAACGTCAGCTTGTCTGTCGAAGCTTCAACAAAAACTCCCCCCATGACAGGCCGCAGTTCATCGTCAGCTGTGGCGAACAGGGTCTTGCCAATACCTGCAAGCAGAATACCGGCATTTATTGTAAATGAGAATTTTCTGTCTTTCTTGATTGCCGGTAAAGCCGGAAAATCAATACCGTTCTGACCCACAACATTGAATTTACCATTTTCAGAAGTAATTTCCAGTGCAAGAGTATCCGGATTTATGTCAAAGGCAAGTGGTTGCATCGAAAATTCCTTCAGGGTTTCAAGAAGTATTCTTGCCGGAAGTGCAACAGTTCCGTCCCCGCTTGCGTTTTCAAGCTTCATCCTGGTTATCAGGGTAGATTCAAGGTCGGATGCTGTTATTTCAAGATCATTTCCGGTAAGGCTGAAAAGGAAGTTATCAAGAATGGGTAATGTGTTCTTCGAGCTTATTACCCTGCTGATAGCCTGCAGATGACCAAGAAGTTCTGTACTGGAAACTACAAATTTCATTTCAAAGTTGGTTTAAGTTAATCCGAGATTTTAAGTTACCGGCTCACAAATAGTGAGTTGCAGTAATAATTATCTTTCATTCCGAAGTATCAATATTACGAAAAAATTCATTCATACTCAAACAAAAAGCATCAATCACGGGTAGAAATATGAACGCTTTTTGAGCAGCGGATCAATATCAAGGTACCTGATAATGAAAATTTCATCTCTTGCATTTGTCCTGGCCCAAAGCCGGTCAGTGTCCTTCTTCCTGGTTCCGTTCTCACCTGTAAAGCGTTCAAGGAGATCAAGTGTCAGTGTCGCGCCGGATGTCATTCTTACACTGATCGTATAAACCGGCTGTTGCCGGTCAATCTGCGCCCTTTCTGCCGATGAGAGATCAAATGCCCATGATTCGAAAGGAACATGTGAGAAGTATGACAGGTAGCGTTCGACCCTCCCGCTGTCCCATCCTGTCAGCGGCTTTCCGGAACCGGACAGAACCGGCCCTCCAGCTTCATTGCTGATCGAAAATGATGACACCGGTTCATTCACGTTCTCAACGTTAACCGATGCAATTTCTGACGGGAGCAGGCTGAACACCACGAAAGGCTGCCAGTATAATTCATTCATTGTAAAAACTGAACCGATATTCACCTCGTCGCCGGGTACATATATGATAAAAGGCTTGGATCCTTCCCGGAGCTTCATGATGTTGCCGTAAATGTTCGACTGTGTTTTGTAAACAAAAAATGATTTGAGAAGCTTTCTTTCACTAAAAACCCTTACCCTGACAGGTTTAATCCCCCTGTCAGTGATCTCTTTTTTGAAAAGTTCGGGGGAAACAGGTGACTTGAGCGCCATTTTCCTGAGAACCTCAAGTACGAAAAGCACACTGTTCCTCCTCGTCTCATATTTGCTATTGACAAGCCACTCATTGCCTTTTTTCTCAAGCGAGAGTGAATTTGACCTGTCGGAGAATTCAATTCGTGTGATCTCTGCTCCCGGATTTATTGTAAAAGAGCTATCTCCTCCGAAAGGGGACCTTTGTCTGAATATAAGCAAGGTCACTATAATTACCGGCAGTAAAAACAAAGCATACCCGACTAATTTTCTGGTCATGTTCAGCCCCTTGTATATTTCCTTTTTCTGAAGTATCCGTATAAAAGTCCGGCCAGACCGACAAGGAGCACCGGGCCTATGATATTGATAAGCTGCCACATGACCTTTTCCTTCTTGATCCTTGAACTGTCAAGCAGTCTGAGCTTGAGTTCCCTGGATCTGAGGGCCATTATTCCGTTGTTATCGACCATATAATTGAGGCAATTGATCAGAAAATCCCGGTTGCCGTACATTTCTCCGGTGTAGCGGTCCTGCCCAAGCGGCAGAGGCGTTTCCTGCGAGCCTACACGCCGGACCTCATTCCTGATTATAGCTCCGTCAGCGATAACAACCATCTTCGTCTCAGCACTTATGTTCTTTACTTCTGCCGCAGGCATATTTACCAGGTTGCCTGTGATCCTGTTCCTGAATGCGGACGGGAATCTGCCCTCAAGTAGGAGAGCCACCGGAAGGTTCGATCTGGTGAATTCTCTTTCGTCGGGCGGTGACTCAGCTTCCCTGAGGCTGATCATGAACGGAGGCGACAGGGTTCGTGCATAAGATGACGTTGACAGAAGAATGGTCTTCCTGATATTACCGTCCAGCCCTACTGTATCAATATAGCCTGCATATTCGCCCTTAACTCTGTTCAGGTTCCTCGTTATGGGGTGTTTCTGGTCGGGGATCAGCTTCGGGAAATAGAGCCATGGAGCGGGTACTACCTGCTGGCGCGTACCGCCGCTCATTACGGTAAGCCTGATGTAAACACATTCAAGATCCTGCAGAATGACCGGATTTATCCTTGCACCGTACCTGAAGAGCTGGTCCTCAATGTTCAGGGGCCGGTAGAGTGCTGCAGTTTCCCCCGAGGCCAGGCTGTCGGAACTTACTTTCACCTCATCGATGAGCCACATCACCCGGCCCCCCTTCATGATGTACTGGTCGAGAATAAATTTGTCTTTTTCAGTGAATTCCTTTTCAGGTCCCGCAACTATGACTGCGGCGTATTTGTCGAGTATCGCAGGATCGTCACCGATTGAACCCCTGTCGATCGTAAAGAATTTTGCCAGGTTCATTGTAATATCCGCAACCTCAGCTTCGGGCAGTTCATCCTGGCCCTCCAGAAAAGCGATCCTGTAAACAGTATCGGAGCTTAACGTTGCAATTGTCTGGATCAGTTCATATTCCAGTCCCTCAGTTGAGTGCAGAAGGTTTTCCTCAGCCGATACCGATGGATTGTTCTTCAGGAAATTGACAGGAACCTCTATCCCGTTATAATTGATGATCAATCCAGGAAATATGATCTTCTGGCTTTTGCCGCCCTCATTGTCGGCAGCCTGGATGTTTATCGGGCTTAATCCCTTTGCCATCAGGGATTGATACTGCTTATCCCTTTCTTTTGGATCGGACGATTCAAAGGGATTGATAAAATCAAAGTCGACCCTGCGGCCTGACACGATCCTGAATTCGTCGAGCATTTCCCTGACTGAGCGCTTGAGCCGCTTGAAAGGAATAGGCATCTCGCCGTCAAGATATACCTGGACAAATATGTCTTTTTTTAAGCCCTCAAGGACTCTGTGAGTAGGCGCTGACAGAGTATATCTCTTATCTTCAGTCAGATCGACCCTTACCCTGAGCAGCGAGGCAGCCATTGCCACAAAAACGACTGCTACGATCACCGATCCGAACTGCAACCAGCTTCTTGTCCTTATGTTTTTTATGTTGTCGGCACCCTGCATCCCTCAGCTTTTTTTCCTCCATTTGCGTGAAAGCAAAACCAGCCTTGTAGCTTCATTGAATATGACAACCACAGCGGCGAAATAGACTATATCCCTTAAATCGAGCACTCCCCTGCTCATCGATTTGTAATGTTCGTTAATGCCAAGCCTTATTACGAGCTCATCAACTTTTTTGAGCCCCGGCAGGTAAGCAAACGAATCGAACCCCATGAACAGGAAGAATGAGATCAGCACTGCAATTATGAATGCAATTACCTGGTTATCAGTTAGTGATGAGGCGAATAAGCCGGCCGAAGCATAAACGGCAGCCAGAAAAAATAATCCGATAAAGGCGCCAAGTGTACCTCCCCGATCGAGGTTCCCCGGCGTTTCGCCAAGAATCCAGATCGAAACATAATAGATGATTCCCGGAATAAGTGCCAGCAGTACAAGAGCAACCGCAGCGAGGTACTTGCCGTAGACAATGCCTCGTTCATTCACCGGCCTCGAATATATCAGTTCGACGGTTCCGGAATGCTTTTCCTCGGCGATCATTTTCATCGTCACGGCAGGAACAAGGAACAGGAAGACCCAGGGAGAAAGGAAGAAGAGCGTATCAAGCCCGGCATATCCGTTTTCAAGGACGTTCCACTGGCCGGGGAATACCCACATGAAAAGAGAGTTTATCAGCAGGAATACTATGATCACAATGTAACCTGTAAGGTTGCTGAAAAATCCGGTTATCTCTTTTCTGAAAATTGCAAACATTTGATTTATTTCAATTTACACTCCTCTGCTCCTCAGGAAAAAGCATTTTCTAATTTAGCTCACTCCCTCGTTGCCCAGGCGTAATGAAGCCACAAAAATAGCAAACACTTTTAAAATGAATAATTCACTGAAATGTGTTTATCCCGTTTTTAATGTTTTTGACGTCTGTTATTATTACATCCGAAAAGTAAAAATTAATTATCTGGTTGTATTTAAAACCTTTTGATGCCATTATCATTGCCCCTTCCTGGCATAAACCCACACCATGTCCGTATCCCCGCCCATTTAATGCCACAGAATCGTGGTGGACAACCACCGAAAAAAATGAAGACCGCAGGTTCAGATCGTTTCTGATCTTTGTGAAGGGAAGCGAAAATGCTCCTGCCCTGTATTCGGATAATCTTGTCGGTTGCGAAAAATTATAAACCTCCGGATCATCCCCCTCTGGAGTATAGCCCGATTTTATGAGGTATGCCTTCCACTGTGCCAGAGGAAGAGTCTTGGTCCAGTGCGCGTTAGTCATCGCGCCGCAGTAGGGATCGATCACTTTTTTGAGATAATTCCCACCCGAGATCCAAACATCCTCTGAAACAGAGGTCTCTCCCCCGCAGTTTGAATGAAATGCCGAGTTTATAAGCACACTGTCACGGTCAAGCACAACAAGCCCTTTTGTTGACAGGGCCGCCATCAGGACAAGTTTATCGGTAACGACCCCATTAAACACCTGACAATGTGTATTGTCGCACAGATTATACCTGTCGAGCCTGTGTCTGCCGGAGTATTTGTATAAATAGCTCCTGACAAGAAGAGCCTGCGATTTCAGATATTCGATATTTCTTCCTGACCCTCCCTCTGCCATTACCACCCCAGCAACATATTCCTCAATATCGCAGGTGTTGATAAGCACAAGCTTGCCCAGGTCGGGCAGACATTCGAGATCTCCGCTGTATAACCGACTGGTCGCGTTTCCTGCAGGCCTGAGAACAAACCGACTTCCTGATATACCTTTGAGAGTGAGGGAATCGCACCGGAAGCCCTCCGAATTTCTGGTTCTGACTGCAATGGCGTTATCAAAAAGCGCCAGGACAATGATTTCACCCGTATCGAGCCGCATCTTATTTCCGGGATAGGGAGTAAGTTCATACCTCCCGGCTGTTACAGTAAACAGAGCTGATCCCGGCTGCTGGTTTGCGAATAGACTGATGCGGACCTGGCCTGATGAGATTGTCCCCGACAGCACGATAATTAACTGAATTATGATCAACCTTAGCACCACACTTCTGACTTTAAAATATCGGTCCGACCGATAAAGAGCAGTCCCGGACTCCATGCCGGAGAGTCTGAGTGTCATCAGGCTGGCAGGTTTTCAATCATGTCACCCGCTACCCTGGCCGAGGCACCGGCGGGCCCGAGTATCTGCCTGATCTTCCTGTAATCCTCAAGCATCCTTTCCCTCTTTGATCCCCCCGGCAAAATTGACTTCAGTTCTGCCCCGATAGTTTTTTCATTGAGCGAATACTGTACCAGTTCTCTTACAGCTTCGTATCCGAGTATCAGGTTTACCAGGGAAATGAACTTCACCTTTATCACGATCCATGCTATTGCCATTGAAATAAAATCGCCCCTGAAACAAACAATCTGCGGAATATTGAAAAGTGCTGTTTCGAGAGTAGCCGTCCCTGAGGTAACGAGGGCTGCCTCCGATATGCTCAGTACCTCGTAGGTCATATCCTTTATAAGAATTACGGGCTTTTCCCCGATGATCTTAAGGTAAAGTTCATCAGGCAGGTTCCTGACTCCTGTAACAATAAACCGGTACTCCCTGAAATTTTCAGCTGCCTTGACCATTTGCGGGAGAACGTACTCAACCTCATTTCTACGGCTTCCTGCCACCAGAGCAACAACGGGTTTGCCATCAATTCCAAGGGAGCTTCTTATGACTTCATTATCGGGCAGGGCCAGTTTCCTGCGCTCAATCTCGTCCATCAGAGGATTTCCCATGTACTCCGCCTTAATGCCATGTCCTTTGTAAAACTCTTTCTCGAATGGGAAAATGATGTACATCCTGTCAACATACCGTCGTACTTTCTCAACCCTCTTTTCATTCCATGCCCAGAGTTTAGGTGAGATATAATAGAAGACCTTTATCCCCGATTCCTTTGCAAACCCGGCGATCCTGAGGTTAAACCCCGGGTAATCGATCAGGATGACAACATCCGGAGCAAATTGAGTGATCTGTGACTTGCAGAGGTTCAGGTTAGCGGTTATGGCACGCAGGTTTTTCAGAACAGCTACAAATCCCATGAATGCCGTTTTTCTGTAATGCATCAGGAGCGAAGCACCTGCCGACTCCATCAGGTCGCCTCCCCAGCACTTGATCACCGCATTGCGGTCAGCCATGAAAAGCTCCCTTACAAGGTTTGATCCGTGAAGGTCGCCTGACTGTTCACCGGCAATGATAAAGTATTTCATACAAGGAACTTAACTGAGAAGACAAGTATGGCCCAGAAGATGGTAGCCCCGAGTACCCCGCGGGCTGCACGCAGCATATCGAACCGGTTAAATACAAGGAACAGGAAAATATTTGGAAAAACGCATAGTGAAATGACATGGGTAAGTATGTTGGAGCTTACAATCTTTTTAGTGTATCCGGCAAGGTTTTGGTCTCCTGAAGAAAAAAGGTAAAAAATAATTCCCGCCAGAAGGGGGAGCAGCACACCGGTAATGCCTCCCAGTATCAGCCTGTCGTATTTTTCAGCCCGGGTCATGAACCGAATTGTTTTCTCAGACTGTCGATATACCCATGTGCGGTCATATCAACAGAAACAGGAACTACCGAGACATAACCGTGTTCCAGTGCCCATTCATCGGTGTCGGTGGCATCCGGTTCATGGTTCTGGAACAAACCTGTAAGCCAGTAATATGTTTTCCCCATAGGATCCTTCCTCTTTTCGAACTCCTCCTTCCAGTTACCCTTTGCCTGCCTGCAGATCATTATTCCATTTATCTCATTATCGGCAACTGCAGGGATATTGACATTAAGGCAGATCCCCGGGGGAAGCGATCCGGATGAAAGTTTCTGCATAACAATCCTTATGTATTTCTTGCAGACACTGAAATCGGCAGTACGTGAAAAACTGTTCAGGGAAAAACCAACTGAATTAATACCGTAAAGGCAACCCTCTATTGCGGCTGCCATGGTACCCGAATAAAGAACACTAACCGAGGCATTTGAACCATGGTTGATCCCTGATACAACCCAGTCGGGCTTCCTTTCGACAAGCTGGTTCACAGCAAGCTTGACACTATCGGTGGGAGTGCCGTTGCAGGCATAAACCCTCCTGCGGTCGGTTTCCTCAAGAAGCTTTACCCTTAAGGGTGTCTTTACTGTCAGAGCCTGCGACATCCCCGACATGCTTTCAATTGTCGATACAAGCACAACCTTGCCGAACTCCTCCATTACCTCAAGAAGAGTTCTCAACCCTGCAGCATACAACCCATCGTCATTTGTCACAAGGATAAGCTTATCGCTCAGCTCCGGAACCATAAAATCAATGTTAGATCTACAAAGATAGATAAATACACTTACCCTCAGATAAATTGTTTATTTTTGCAACTTTGAAGAAATTAAATATACCTGGTAAATCATTAATTCAGAACACTTTTATTTCTTTTTTCTAACATGAAGATCTCATACAACTGGCTGAAAGATTATCTTAAAATTGATCTTGATGCCCATAAGGTGGCTGAAGTGCTTACCGGTATCGGGCTCGAAGTGGAAAGTGTGGAAGATTGGGAATCGGTCAGAGGAAGCCTGCGTGGAGTCGTAATCGGGCAGGTACTTACCTGTAAAAGGCACCCCGATGCCGATAAGCTGTTTGTAACAACTGTTGATATAGGATCAGCGGAACTTCTTCATATAGTATGCGGCGCTCCGAATGTTGAGGCAGGTCAGAAAGTGCCTGTGGCCACCGTCGGGACAGTGGTAACAAAGGGGGACCAGAGCATCGAAATAAAAAAATCAAAGATCAGAGGTGAGATTTCAGAAGGTATGATATGTGCCGAAGATGAGCTTGGACTGGGCACGGGCCATGAAGGGATAATGGTGCTTGATCGGGGTGCAGTCCCCGGTACCCCGGCTGCCGACTATTTCAAGCTGATAAAAGACACAGTTTATGAGATCGGACTTACACCAAACAGGATAGACAGCGGCTCCCATTTTGGAGTAGCACGCGACCTTGCAGCTTACATGAACATCAATATGAGCATCAGCGCAAGGCCCGAACTACCATCTGTTGATGCCTTCAGATCCGACAGCAATGAAAGCAGGTTCGAGGTGATCGTTGAAAATTCGAAAGACTGCCCGAGATATTCAGGACTGGTTATCAGTGATGTCACAATAGGTGAATCGCCGGAATGGCTTAAGATAAAGCTCAAATCAATAGGTCTTAACCCGATCAGCAACGTGGTGGATATCACCAACTTTGTGCAGCATGAAATCGGACAGCCGCTTCATGCTTTTGACGCCGATAAAATAACAGATAATAAGGTAATAATCAGGAACCTTCCCGACAATACAAAATTTGTGACTCTCGATGCTGTTGAACGAAACCTCTCATCACGCGACCTCATGATATGTGATACAAAAGTAGGCATGTGCATCGCTGGAGTATTCGGAGGCATTGAATCAGGGGTTACTTCTGCAACAAGGAACATTTTCCTTGAAAGTGCGCACTTTAATCCTGTTTCAATAAGGAAAACTTCAAAAAGACATGGACTTCAGACTGATGCCTCTTTCAGGTTTGAAAGAGGGACCGATCCCAATATAACAACCTGGGCTCTGGAAAGAGCGGGCCTCCTCATGAAGGAACTTGCCAACGGGAAGATCACTTCCGGGATCATTGACGTATACCCTGAAAAGATTGCCAACGTCAGGCTTGAGGTCGGTTACAGGAATATCAACAGGCTCATAGGGAAGCATATTGAGAGGGGAACCATCCGCAGGATCCTGGAACTGCTCGATTTCACTTTAATAAGAGAATATGGCGACATTCTCTTGCTGGAAGTACCTTCATACCGCGTCGATGTAAAACAGGAGGCCGACGTAATTGAGGAAATCCTGAGGATTTACGGATACAACAATGTTGAGGTTAACGATCACGTCAACTCTACCCTTTCATATATCGAGAAACCCGACAGGGAAAATGCAGTCAACATAGTTTCGGATATGCTTACAGGTGCGGGCTTTACTGAGATAATGTGCAACTCGCTTAACCCGTCGGCATGGTACGGGCAGAGTGAGGATTTCGATGATGGGCAGCTTGTCCGGCTTGCAAATCCGCTTAGCTCCGATCTTAATGTGATGAGGCAATCGCTTCTTTACGGAGGTCTGACTTCAATTGCCTGGAATCTTAACAGGCAGAATCCCGACCTGAAGTTCTATGAATTCGGTAATTGCTACTTCAGGAAGAATAAATCGGCGCCAGTCCCAGCTGTTGAAGATTTTTCGGAAATGACCGCGTTTGATCTTTTCATTACCGGAAAACATACAAAGGAAAGCTGGAACAGCAAACCGGGCAGCTATGATATTTTCGACATTAAATCAGCGACCGAAATGGTTCTTTCAAGGCTTGGTGTGGTACCCGGATCACTGCAGGCCGGCGAATCGGCAAAAAAATATTTCAGCGAATCGGTCACTTATTCATTCAGGGACAAGCTTGTAGCCGAGGCAGGAAAGATTTCAAAGCCGTATCTGCGGAAACTCGACATCGGACAGGATGTTTATTACAGCCACCTTGAATGGGACTACATAATGAACATCATAAAGGGCAATGCCATCTCGTACAGGGAATTGCCAAAATATCCATACGTCAGGCGCGATCTTGCGATCCTGGTAGATAAAAACGTAAGATTCAGCCAGATAGAGGAAATTGCCTACAGGACAGAAAGAAACCTGCTCAGGGAAACCGGTCTCTTCGACGTCTATGAAAGCGATACCCTCGGGCCTGGTAAAAAGTCGTATGCCGTAAGCTTCATTCTCAGGGATGATCGCAGTACACTGACCGACAAAACAATAGATAAGGTGATGGCCAACCTGATCAGGGCATTTGAGGAAAAACTTGGTGCAAAGATCAGGTAATCCCCGGTAATCCTGATCATCCGATCCATCGCAAAGACCCAGACTTACCTGATGAAAAACCTTATAAAAGAAACACATAAATACATTTCACTTATAAAGTTTGCACACACGGTATTTGCCATGCCGTTTGCAATGATCGGTTTTGTTCTGGCAATAACCAAAGATGAGTATCACTTCAGTCTGAGGCTTCTTATCCTCATAATCCTGTGCATGATATTCGCACGCAACGCCGCAATGGGCTTTAACAGGCTTGCCGACAGGAAGTTTGATTCCCTTAATCCCCGGACGAGTATGAGGGAGATACCTTCAGGAAAGCTTGACTACAGGCCGGTGGCGATCTTCGTTGTGGTAAATGCCGGGCTGTTCATTGCAGCAACCGGTTTCATAAACAGGCTTACCCTTATCCTTTCACCGGTTGCGCTACTTGTCATCCTGGGATACAGCCTGACAAAAAGGTTTACTTCCCTCTGCCACTTCATTCTGGGGCTCGGCCTCAGCCTGGCCCCGGTGGGAGCATATATTTCAGTGACAGGGACTTTCAGCCTTTTGCCGGTTATATATTCCCTGATAGTGATAACATGGGTAAGCGGATTCGACATCATCTATGCACTGCAGGATGATGAATTTGACAGGCAGCAGAAACTGTATTCCCTGCCTTCTGTTGCCGGGAGATCACGGGCACTGTCAGTTTCCGGCATGGTGCATGCTGCGACAGCTCTCCTTGTGATATGGGCAGGAATTGAAGGCAACGGAAGCTATTTCTTCTGGATTGGTGCAGCTATATTTGTCGGCTTGCTTATTTATCAGCATATTATTGTCAGACCAGACGATCTGAGAAAGGTGACTCTTGCATTCCAGACAACAAACGGGCTGGCAAGCCTCCTCTTTGCTGTTTTTGTAATAACTGACATTCTGATAAGATGACAGGTTAAAGAATTCATTCAATTTGTTTTATTAATATTTTTTTGTTCCTTGGTGGTTGAAAACGTTGCACATGGCTGAAATCATTATTAAAGAAGTCCTGACCAGGAGAGATCTGAGCAGGTTTATCTATTTACCGTCAAAGATCCACAGGGATGAGACTTCATGGCTGCCTCCCATTTATTCAGATGAATGGTTGCTTTTCGACAAGAAGAGGAACAAGTCGTATACATATGCTGATGCTGTTTTCTTCCTTGCATGGAGGGATGGCAGGCCTGTCGGAAGGGTAATGGGCATTATCAATAACAGGTATAATTCCATAATGAACGAAAAGCATGGCAGGTTCTGTTTCCTCGAGAGCTTCAACGACCGGGAGGTGGTGCATGCACTCCTCGAAAGAGTTGAAAGATGGGCAAAAGAACATGGAATGGTCAAAATTGTGGGGCCGCTTGGCTTTTCAGATAAAGATCCCCAGGGATTTCAGATCCTTGGCTTTGAATATCCTTATCTCTTCACTGCCCCGACAAACTCGCCCTACCTTCCTGAGATGATGGAATCGGAAGGTTACATCAAGGAGATCGATCTTGTAAATTATAACATTCCTTTGCCTCCGGAGCCTCCTCCACTGTACCTGAAAGTCTATGACAGGGTTTATAACACAGGTGAATTTGAGATAATTGAATTCAGGTCGAAAAGGGAAATCAAGCCGTTCATAATACCCGCCCTGGAGCTGATGAACGACACATTCAGCGAAATTTACGGATTTGTCCCTCTGAACGATAAAGAAAAGGAAGAGCTGGCAAAGCGTTATCTCCCTATCCTGGATCCGTTGTTCGTCAAACTTGTCAGAACAAATGGCAAAATTATCGGGTTCGTAGTTGGTCTTCCGGATATGAGCAAGGGAATAATTGCTGCAAAGGGTAAATTACTCCCCTTCGGAATTTTCAGGATACTGAAGGAAATGAAGAAATCAAAAAAACTGATGCTCATGCTTGGAGGAATAACCAAATCATATCGGGGGCAGGGTATTGACATCCTGATGGCGGTAAAGATGTTCAGTTCGGCAAAGACAAGGAAGATGGAATTGATCGACAGCCATCTTATACTGGAAAATAATGCAAGAATGCGTGCTGAATGTGAAAGGCTTGACGGCAAGATCGTCAAACGGTTCAGGGTATATCAGAAAGCGCTTTAGAATCTGAAAATAAAAGACAATCCCAGCAATTCCTTGAACTGCATCCTTGCAGTTTTTTTCTGAATTCCGTCATCATCAGTAACAGGATTTTTCTCCTTATCAAAAACGGGTGTGCGGGTATCATCATCATAAATAAGGTGCGTATTCAGCCGCACATCGGTGAACCAGTTAAGGTTCGCCAGGAGTATCATCTCCCAATCGACATCGACATTCTGAGGTTTATTGATATAGTTTGTAAAAAATTGTAACCTGTTAGTCACCAGCAAATTCTTCACTGGTCGGAACTCGTTGGAAACCAGAAAGCTTGCTCCCGGCTCATGCATCGATTTCCTGTTATCCGGTATACCGTACTTGGTCTGATCGATCAGGGATGTATCAGGAACGAAAGTGGCTTTATACGAAAGTGGCGAAAAGTTTATGGATGTTGTCCTGTTGGGCTTGTAATCCAGACCTATACCAAGGGTAAGGATCGCAGGATTCATGAATCTCGAAACGGGAACAGTATCGTTCGGATAATTATAACCTCTGGAGATCTGTGTTTTGAAAAGCATGATCGCGCTGAAGTCAAATTTACCAAAAGCCTTGTGGTTAAACTTTGAATTTGTTTCGAGAAGGTCGAGATTGGTCCTTAAATTTTCGCCACCGGTAGCTATCATACCATACTTCAGCCTGACAAAATGGCTCGACGACAGTAGCATCGGCTTATTCAGGTAGTTTGCAAACCAGGTTACATCAAGCGCCGAAGCAATGCTGCTCTCCCCGCCCTTGACCCAGTTTGAGAGCATTCCCTGGTTCAGGGCAAAGGAGGCTTCAGTCCTGAAATCCCAGAACTGCGTCTTTGTTTTTATCTTATTAATACCGATAAGAGTGGTACGATCCTGTTTCTCGACATTGATCCCGGCTTCGGAATAATATCCCTGCCTCATCGGCCGCCTGATGCTTACCCCGTTCTCAAGAAAAAGCCCGATAGTGTTCCGCTCAGGATTTCCCACCCAGACGCTGACCGAATCATTCATATCGTTCTTAAGCCAGAACCTCATTATATTCCCTGAGTGCGAGTTGAACCGGAGCGGATATTTCCTGCCCTCCGCATCTGATAAATAGATAATGCTCGAGTCCCGTTTTTCAAGATAACCAAGCAAAACATCAACTGCAGCTTTGATCGAATCGGCCTGATAAGGGAACCTGAAATACCTGAATGGAAAATCCTGGTCATTCAGCGAAGCCTCACCCAGGGTGTCGGCAAGAGTCATAACGGTTGTATCCTTCAGGATCCTGAAACCGTGGACTGCGAGTGAATCATAGGGGTATGATCTCAAAGCGTATTCTGCCGAATCAAACGGGGGAAGAATCGCCTCGAAAACAAGCTGCCCCAGTGCTGATCTGAAAGGATCATCAGGTTTCTTCCAGAGCCCCGGCTGGCCGATCCTCTCAAGGAACACCACAGCCTGGTTGCGCGTGAAGCTGATCGCGGGCATTCCTGCTTCATGTCCCTGCGTCAGCTCCCTGGAAAGAGTATCTGTTATCCTTCTTTCCGACCCGATGCCGGCCTGAGGGATCTGGGAGTATCCCGAAGGGCCTTCGATTAAAAACAGGACAGCTGATAAAAGGAGAAAACATTTTTCTCTCATGAATCCGGTATATTATTGAAATGAAATGCCGGCAAAACAATGCATTTCGTCATCTGATCCAAATATTCATAACGTGGATTACCTCCCCCAGATTATATCCCGGTTATGCCAACAAGGAAAAAGAAGTCTGTTGTTAAATTTGTTGAAAATGTCTAACTTTCAGAACGTATTGACTTTAAAACCTTTGAGAATTTTTCACGTACTTTGGGAACTCTGGTGTCACTACCGGGACATTTTCAAAAGCAGGTAACCCAAAGGAGATCAACAGGGTCACAAAAATTGAATTATAACATAATATACAGAATCTCAGATGATAAAATCGATGACAGGTTACGGGAAAGCAATCGCCGAGACCCCGCAGAAAAAGATTACGATTGAGATCAAATCGCTCAACTCGCGCCAGCTTGACGTGACAACCAAGGTTCCGTGGCTTTATAAGGAAAAAGAACCTGAAATAAGAAACCTAATAAGTCAGAAGCTCGACAGGGGGAAGATTGACATTACAATTTATTTTGATATAATTGAAGATGAGGGCGTACCAATTATTAACAAGCCTGTTGTAAAGAATTATTTCAATCAGATGAAGGAGATAGCCTCCGAACTTGACGTTAATATCGATCCCCAGATCATGTCGATCATAATGAAGATGCCGGATGCGCTTAAAACCGAAAAGCCTGAACTTCCCGATCATGAATGGGAACTGGTGAAAGCCCGGATACTGGAGTCGGTCAGGGTTCTTGACCTCTACAGGTCCGAAGAAGGCAAATCAATAGAGGCCGACATGAAGAAATGCCTCGACAGGATCCTCTTAAGCCTGGAGGAAATTGAAAAATTCGAACCAGGCAGGATTGCAAGGGTAAGGGAACGGCTTACCGGCATCATAAGGGATAATGCAGGAACTGAAAATATTGACAGGGACAGGTTCGAACAGGAACTGATATTCTACCTTGAAAAGTTTGACATAAACGAAGAAAAGGTAAGGCTGAAAAAGCATTGCGAATATTTTCTTGAGACCATCATGAGCGATTCTCCCAATGGCAAGATACTGAGCTTCATAACCCAGGAGATCGGACGCGAGATCAATACCCTCGGATCGAAAGCCAACGATGCCTCAATTCAGAAGCTGGTTGTGATGATGAAGGATGAACTTGAAAAGATCAAGGAACAGACCAACAATATTCTTTGATGGAAGGCAAGCTGGTTATTATTTCAGCACCATCAGGTGCAGGAAAAACTACAATCGTAAACCACCTCCTCGAAAAAGGGCTTAACCTCGAATTTTCTGTTTCGGCAACAACCCGGAAGCCCAGAGGTACTGAAATAAACGGAAAAGAATACTATTTCATCTCAGCTGATGAGTTCAGGTCAAGGATCGGCAGGAATGAATTTGTTGAATGGGAGGAAGTTTACAGGGACCAGTTTTATGGTACACTCAAAAGCGAGGTTGAAAAGATCTGGTCGCATGACAATCATGTCCTTTTTGATGTTGACCCTAAGGGAGGCATCCATCTTAAGGATATTTTCGGTACCAGGGCCATTTCGATATTCGTTATGCCGCCTTCGGTTGAAGAACTCGAAAAAAGACTCGTAATTAGAGGGACCGAAAACAGTGAAAAGATAAAGATCAGGGTTGCCAAGGCGGTGGAGGAGATGAACCTTGCTTCTCATTTTGATCACGTCATCATAAATGACATTCTTGAAAGGGCTGCAAATGAGGCCCGCGAGATCGTTAGATCGTTTCTTGACAAAAACACGGGAGACTAGTATGGCCAGAATAGGCTTGTTTTTCGGATCGTTCAATCCGGTCCATATCGGGCACACAGCTATTGCAGGTTACATGAAGGAGTTCACTGATCTTGAGCAGGTATGGTTCGTTATCAGCCCGCAGAATCCTCTTAAAAAGAAGGATACCCTGCTTGCCGATCACCACAGACTATATCTTGTGGAACTGGCAATCGGAGACAATGACAGCCTGAAGCCGTCGGATATCGAATTCCGGCTCCCGGCCCCGTCGTATACGATCGACACAATGGTATGGCTTACAGAAAAATATCCTAAGCATAAATTTGTGCTCGTTATGGGTGAAGATAACCTTTTCACGCTTCACAAATGGAAGAATGCCACGGAGCTTGTAAAGAAGTTCCCTCTTTATGTCTATCCGAGGCCCGACGCTCCCGCGAATAAAAATCCATATCTCGAAGAAATACTGTCAAAAGCAACAATAAGGAGAGTGAATGCTCCGCTGATGAAGATCTCGGGAACTTTTATCCGGAACGGGATCAGGAACGGGAAAAATATGTCATATTTCCTGCACCCTGCGGTGTGGAAGTATATTGTTGACATGCATTTCTACGAGAAGTAGGCAACCCGTGGACTGCTTATCTCCTTTATAATCTCAGCACCCCTGGTTAGTGCTTTTTCATTTTCCGGTATCAGCTTATGATATCTTTCAGGAAGCGATTTCTTCAGCCCTTTGATCACATTTTCAAGCTTTAATACCGGCTTCACTTTCAGGAATCCACCCAGTACTATCATGTTAAATGTTTTAAGGCTGTTCATTTTTGATGCTTCCTCAGCCGCGTCAACACGATATATCGCAATATCCTTCCTTTCAGGATGCCTGGTGATGCCGTTCCCGTCATAAATGAGAATCCCGCCGGGTTTTACAGACTCTTCAAATTTATCAAGGGATTGCTGGTTAAGTATTATCGCCGTGTCAAAGTGCTTTACAATTGGAGAGCTGATCCTCTCATTGCTTAATATAACTATGACATTAGCTGTGCCACCGCGCATTTCAGGCCCGTATGAAGGCATCCAGCTTACTTCCATATCCTGCATTACTCCCGAATAAGCCATTATCTTGCCCATCGACAGTACTCCCTGGCCGCCGAAACCGGCTATAATTATCTCTTCAGTCATTTTCTTCAGTATTTGGCGTTTGTTTTGAAGGTTGTTCGGCCGGGACCTTCAGGTCACCCAGGGGATAGTAAGGGAACATGTTCTCCTCCATCCACCTGTTCGACTGCACGGGCTGCATTTTCCACCCGGAGGGGCAGTTTGATACTATTTCAATAAAACATGTGCCTTTATTAAGTTTCTGATACTGAACTGCCTTTCTGATTGCCCTCTTTGTTCTTCTTACATTTAGCGGTGTGTGAACACTCTGGCGGGTAACATAATACGTGCCAGGCAATGTGGCTACTATATCAGTAATCTTCAACGGATTACCCATTATTTTCACATCCCTTCCGTACGGTGAGGTTGACGATTTCATCCCGGGGATTGTCGTAGGAGCCATCTGTCCACCAGTCATTCCGTATATCCCGTTGTTGATGAAGATCATAAGGATATTTTCACCGCGATTGCACGTATGTATGGTCTCGGCAGTTCCGATGGCAGCCAGATCGCCGTCACCCTGGTAGGCAAAAACAAATTTTTCGGGCAGCAGCCTCTTAATAGCGGTTGCCACGGCCGGTGCCCTGCCATGAGCGGCTTCCTGACAGTCAAGATCAAGGTAGTTATACATAAATACCGAACAACCTACGGGTGAAACCGCTATAGTGTCCTGCTGCAGCCCTTCTTCTTCAATTACCTCGGCAATGATCCTGTGGGTGGTGCTGTGACCGCATCCCGGGCAGTAATGCATGATAGCGTCGGTAAGGACAGTTGATTTTCTGTAAACCAGATTCTCAGGCTTTACTATTTCCTTTATTCCTGCAATTTCTCTCATCTCTTAAACTGCTAATATTCGTTCTCTAAGATTGTCAAGCACTTCATCGGGTGTCGGGATAACACCTCCCATCCTTCCGTAATGATAAACCGGAACTTTTCCGCTAACTGACAGCATTACATCTTCTACCATCTGACCGGCGCTCATTTCAACCGACAGGATCAGCTTTACCCTGTCTGCAAGCTTGTTTATCGGTTTTGAGGGGAACGGGAAAAGTGTGATCGGGCGTAACAACCCCGCCCTGATACCCTTCTCCCTGGCAAGTTCGACAGCCTTCTGTCCGACCCTGGCGCTGGTCCCATAAGCTACTATCAGATATTCGGCATCATCACACTTAAATTCCTCATACCGGACCTCTTTTTCCTTTATCTCATTGTACTTGTCTACCAGCTTCCGATTAAATATCTCCTGCCGGTTGGAATCGAGCTCAAGGGAAGTAATGATATTCCTTTGTCTGGACAGCGGTTTGCCGGTGGTCGCCCATTCGGGAACCACCTTTGATCTTTCCTTCTGCGGACCGAGCCAGACCTTCTCCATCATCTGCCCTATTGCGCCGTCGGACAACATCATGACGGGGTTTCTGTATTTGAATGCAAGTTCAAAACTAAGCTCAACAAAATCAGCCATTTCCTGGACTGAAGCCGGGGCAAGCACTATCAACCGGTAATCTCCATGTCCGCCTCCCTTTGTAGCCTGGAAATAATCGGACTGGGAAGGCTGAATGGTACCCAGGCCGGGGCCGCCTCTGACAACATTCACTACAAGGCAGGGCAGTTCAGCTCCGGCCATATATGTTATCCCTTCCTGCATGAGGCTTATTCCGGGAGATGATGAGGTAGTCATTACCTTTTTCCCGCAACCTGCACCGCCATACACCATGTTAATTGAGGCAAGCTCACTTTCAGCCTGCAGGACTACCATGCCGGTCGTCTCATATGGCTTCGCTTCCATCAGATATTCGATTATTTCACTCTGGGGAGTGATAGGGTATCCGAAATAACCGTCGGCTCCTGCCCTTATGGCAGCTTCAGCAACAGCCTCGTTACCCTTCATTAACCTTAATTCCTTTTCCATCAGCAGCCTGTATTTTTGTTTTGTAAACCGTTATCACACCATCGGGGCACACAATTGCGCAGTTGATGCATCCGTTGCATAGTTCCGGTTTTGCCGGGTATGCATATCTGTATCCTTTAATATTGACCTCCGTTGCCATCGCTATCGTCCCTGTAGGGCAGGAGACCATGCAAATCTCACAGCCTTTGCATCTGTCAATATCTACTACAATACTTCCTATGATCTTCGCCATATAATAATCATTTAATTTTTGTCAAAAGGGTGATCCCGGTGAAAGCATTCAAGCCTGGACCTGAGATCTTCAAAAATGCTCCTTGGCACCTGTGACACACATGCCCTCAGGCCCTCCGGATGTTCACTTCCGGTGGAATTGAGCGTTATTGCGCTGATCCCGTAATGCAACAGCCGGCCAAGCAGTTTGTCGCCTGTCATTCCGGGATAAGAGATAGTAAAATAGAAGCCGTCGGCAAGAGGCTCATCAAGATCCCTGTCGTACACAATCCGGAAACCGTTTTCGATAAACATCTTCTTCATCAGCATGGCTTTTTCCCCATATTCAACAACATCATTCCTGAAATTATAAGTGCCATCGTTCACTGCTTTCAGAATTGCTGCAAGCCCGTACTGTACTGAGTGGGCCACTCCGGCCGTAAGTGCATATAATGCCCCGAAGATAGCTGAATGTCCGAATTTATCCGACGAAAAGTATCTTAAAAGATCGGGATACGATCTGTTGAACAGATGGTCGGAAATGGCCATCATGGCTATTCTCTGCCCTGCATAGCTGAAAATCTTTGAGCTCGAGATAAGTATTATATAGTCGTTTGTGTACTTTGCAACGGTTGGCTGGAAAGGCGGCCTGCCCGGATTGGAATAATCCTTCCTGAAATCCATCCCGAAATAAGCAAGATCCTCGATGACTATCACATCATATTTGTTTGCAAGCTCACCGATCACTGCAAGCTCCTCTTCATTAAGACATATCCATGACGGATTATTCGGATTTGAAAACAGAAGCGAGGAAACTTTGCCGGTAGCAAGGTATGATTCAATCCTGGATCTCAGTTTTTTCCCGCGGAAATTGTATATGTCGAATGAAAAATAATCGTGCCCCAGCATTTTGACCTGTTGTTTCTGGACAGGAAATCCCGGATCGAGGAACAATGTACCTTCCTTTGTCCTGTCGTTGCGGTTAGCTACCAGGAAGCAAAGCATTGATCCGAGCATTGATCCGACCGTCGGAACGCATCCGCGTGGATCCACATCAACATCAAGAAAAAGCTTTATGAACCTCGATGCTTCCTTTTTCAGCTGCGGCAGACCTGAAATATCAGGATAGACAGATGCGGCTCCGTTCCTCAGGGCGTTGATCTCGGCTTCAATAGCGATGGAGGGTGCGGGGATCCCCGGCACTCCCATCTCCATCCTGACGAAATTCAGACCTGCCCGATCCTCAATCCTGTTTACCAGTGATACTATTTCCCGTATTGATACCGAACCCGGCGAAGTAACGCCGGTCTCTTTCATCACAGATTCAATAAGGCTGCCGGAAATTGGAATGTTTTCCATTATCAGGGAATTGTGTTAAAATTTTCGTTTGTCTGCTACCCGTTTTGATTTGCCCTCGCTGCGTCCGATCTCCTTCGGCTCAACCAATATTTGTCCTTCCTGAATTAAAAACCCCGAATTTATAAATAGTTGAGCTTGTTTATTTAAAAACTCATCAAAATCATTTTTCGACTCTAATGCGTGCATCAACTACCGTTATCTCTTTCTCACTGCCAATCAGCGGATTAAGGTCCATTTCCTTAATTTCGGTAGCAAATCTCAGCAGGCTTGACAATCTCACAATAATCTCAGCGAATCTCGATTCATTAATTCCGGGTTTCCCGCGCGTACCCCTTATAATCCTGTATGCCCTGAGACTTTTTATCATGGAATCGGCTTCGCTGAACGTAAGTGGTGCCAGACCCGATGACACATCCCCGAGCACCTCAACAAAGATTCCTCCGAGACCGCAAAGGATTATGTGGCCGAACCTCGGCTCATACTTTGCACCTATGAATAACTCAGTCCCGGCGAGCATCTCCTGGATCATCACCCCTGTGACACCCTTAATCTTTTTCATTCTTGAAAACTCGGCCTCAAGGTGATTGCGAGATTTTACATTAAGGGTAACACCTCCAACATCCGATTTATGGACAGGGCCAACAACCTTGAGCGCTACCGGATAGCCCATTTTTTCAGCCAGGTCCACTATTTCCCTTCTTGTATTGGCGATCGATTCCCTGACAGCCGGGATGCTGGCTGCCCGGAGAAGCTGCTGGATACTTGCAGGTTCGAGATAACCGTTATGAGCATTGTCAATAATCGCCCTGACAGCAGGGACATCAATATTTTCAAGAAAGATCTTTTCTTCAGCCGGGTATGGTGTATTTGAGATCCTTGTAAGGGCTCTCCCCAGAACAACTTCGTCAGGGAAGTTGACATGTCCCTTGTCCATGAAATACCCAAGTTCCCTTGAAGAGCTTGATATTGACGGAAGTATGGGGTATAGTGGCTTGTTGCACTCTAAGATCTTCATGTGAAGGAGATCATATATCCCGGTCATGTCATTCAGCCCGTTATTCCCGAATATGACACTCATGCCGTCGATCATGTCGAGCTTCTTATCAACATATTCAATGACATTGTCAAGCTGTCCGATAGTTGCGGTGGCTATCATGTCGATAGGATTTACAGCAGAGGCTCCGGGGTTCATCATTGCAAGTATCCTGTCGTGATCCTCGCCAGTGATCTTCGGAATGTTCATGCCTCCGGATGAAAGCGCATCCGTAAGCATAACCGCCGGACCGCCGGCATGTGTTACGATTGCAATGTTCCTTCCTTTGAGAGGCTTGTGCATAAATACCGAAGCTGCCGTAGTCAGTTCCTCCCGGCCTGAACACCTGACAATTCCTGCCTTCCGGAAAAGGGCTTCGACCGCAGAGTCAGATGAGGCCATCGCTCCGGTATGCGAAGATGCAGCTCTCGAACCGGCTTCGGTGGTCCCCGCCTTGATCGCCGCTATCCTGCATCCTTTGCGGATTAGCGAAGAAGCGTGATGCAGAAGCTTGTCAGGATTCGGGATGGTCTCCACATAAATAAGTTTGATAAGAGAACTTTTCGCCGGATCGAATGTCAGATCCCAGTATTCCAAAACTTCCTCAACGCCGGTCTGGGCGCTGTTCCCTACTGAAAAGACACTCGAAAAACTAAGTCCTTTCGGAAGGGCTGATTCTATTATGAACAGGGCGGTGGCCCCTGAACCTGAAACAAAATCGCATCCTTTGTCGCTGAGTTTGGGCACAGGTGTGGTAAATACACCATGGTATGTGGTGGTCACGACTCCGATGCAGTTGGGTCCTATAAGGCAGCCTCCCGAGCTGTCGATCATTCCGGCAACTTCTTTTTCAAGACTCCTTCCCTCCTCTCCCGACTCACTGAAACCTGCCGAAATAATTATAAAAGCACCTGTATGCTTTTCTTTAGTCAGGACTTCAACAACCTGAGGGCAGTATTTCGCCTGGATTGCAATAATGGCCAGATCGACAGGTGGTACTTCCCTGATGTCACTGAAGGCTTTGATACCCTGCACCGGATCCTGCCTGGGGTTGACTACATAAAGTCCCCCGGTAAATCCTCCTTCAATTATGTTTTTCAGGATCTTTCCGCCTGGTTTCTGAAGGTCTGCTGACCCTCCGACAACAACAATACTACCAGGATTTATTAGCTTGTCATTTATCATGGATTCCTTTCAGGATATAGTTTGACTGGCAACCGCAGGTTTCGGACAGGACCTGCATTCAAAGCCCTGCAAACCGCTTAAGGTAGCATACATTCTGTGCCACCGCGTATAAATAATGTTCAGGAAAATAAAGGATCATCGTTACCTCCTGGTAAATCATATTTTCAGAATGAAAGCAATATACAAAAAAATAGAAGTATAAAAGATTTCATATGTCAGTTTATTAAATGGCAGGGGGCAGGTTGCTTCGTATCCGCCAGCGATGCTGATCAGGAGGCGGATACTCGCGATGACGGGAGACATGAATAGCAGCCTCTATGAAGCCCCTGAGAGAGGCCCTGGTAAAAACTTTTTGCAACCCCCCTTATGCCCCCCTGGGAGGGGGGCATCTTGACTTTGGCTAGTTTCTTATGTAAAACATTGCTGATGTACAGGGGTTTTAGTAG
>JBAVOD010000216.1:0-10792 GCA_049691735.1 Bacteroidales bacterium | reverse complement strand
GGCTTTCAGGTCACCGTTTACAACAGGACCCTGAAAAAGGTGGATGACTTCATAAACGGAAGGGCCAAAGGTAAAAGGATCGTAGGCGCCCACTCCGTTGAAGAGCTCGTCAAATCACTTTCCAGACCCAGGAAGGTGATGATGATGGTCAAGGCAGGTGATGCTGTCGACCAGATGATCGATACACTGTTACCCTTCCTTGATAAGGGCGACGTAATAATTGACGGCGGTAATACGCATTTCCCCGATACGAACAGGAGAACTGCAATGGTTGAAAAACTCGGGCTTCTCTATATCGGTACCGGGGTATCGGGAGGTGAAGAGGGTGCTTTGCTTGGCCCCTCAATAATGCCCGGGGGATCGAAGGATGCATGGCCTCTGGTAAAGCCCATATTCCAGGCAATTGCTGCAAAAGTGGAGGACGGAACACCCTGTTGCGACTGGGTCGGGGAAAACGGCGCCGGACATTTTGTGAAGATGGTCCATAACGGGATCGAATATGGCGATATGCAGCTTATCTGCGAGGCATACCAGATAATGCGCGACCTGCTGCATATGACACCGGATGAGATGCATGAGATATTCAGCGAATGGAACAGGGGAGAACTCGACAGTTACCTCATCGGGATCACGTCAGATATCCTGGCATACAAAGATACCGACGGCAAACCTCTTGTCGATAAGATACTTGACACTGCCGGCCAGAAAGGCACCGGCAAATGGACAGGGGTTGCAGCACTTGATCTGGGAATCCCGCTCACTCTCATTGGCGAGGCAGTCTTTGCACGGTGCCTTTCTGCTATAAAGGAAGATCGTGTAAAAGCTTCAGGCATTCTTGAAGGTCCGACCCCAAAGTTCATTGGCGACAGGAAAGAATTCATCAATGAGCTCAGGGATGCTCTTTATGCTTCAAAAATTGTTTCCTATGCCCAGGGCTATTCGCTCATGAGGGCAGCAGCCGCTGAGTGGGAATGGAACCTTAACTACGGAGGAATAGCACTGATGTGGCGTGGCGGCTGCATAATCAGGTCGGCCTTCCTGGGAAAAATAAAGGAGGCCTTTGACAACGATCCATCAATCACCAACCTTCTCCTTGCTCCTTTCTTCAGTGACAAGGTTGAAAAAGCACAGGCCGGATGGAGAGATGTTGTCGCCCGGGCTGCAATAAACGGTATACCCATGCCTGCAATATCTTCAGCCCTCAGCTATTTCGACGGATACCGCTGCGGAAGACTGCCGGCGAACCTGCTCCAGGCGCAACGCGATTATTTCGGTGCGCATACCTACGAAAGGACCGACATGCCACGGGGACAGTTCTTTCATACAAACTGGACAGGTCATGGCGGAACCACCTCTTCATCCACGTATAATGTATAAATAAAACCCCCGGGCATTTATCGCCGTTTTTTGAAACAGACTCCTGAAACCCACACTAACTTATAAATAAAAATGTCTGAAAACCAACGAACAGGAAGCTACAGATGGACAGTCTGCGCCCTTATATTCTTTGCCACAACCGTTAACTACCTCGACAGGCAGATCATCGGGATCCTGAAACCTTTACTCGAAACCGACCTCGGTATCGGGGAAAAGGAATATTCATATATAATTATGGCTTTCCAGCTTTCCTATGCCTTTGGCATGGTCGTAGCCGGGAGAATAATAGACAAATTCGGAACCAAGATCGGTTATGGTATCTCAGTCATATTCTGGAGCATAGCTGCAATGGGACATGCTCTGGCAAAAGGTGTCATCGGATTTGGATTCTGGAGGGCACTCCTGGGAGTAAGTGAATCGGGCAACTTTCCGGCAGCTATCAGGGCAGTTGCAGAGTGGTTCCCGAAAAAGGAAAGGGCCCTGGCAACAGGCATATTTAATTCGGGCACAAATGTCGGCGCCATTTTAGCTCCCATCGCTGTCCCCGCAATTATCGTTGCCTGGGGCTGGCAGGCCGCTTTCCTGATAACAGGTTCGATCGGCTTCATCTGGGTCATTCTGTGGTATATATTCTATGAAGTCCCTGAAAAACATAAGAAGCTTTCGAGCAGGGAACTGGCATACATTAAGAGTGACACCTCCGAAACGGAGGAATCCGGGGTGCAAATTCCGTGGCTTAAGCTATTTAAATATCGCCAGACGTGGCTTTTCTTCATAGGGAAAGGGCTGACCGACCCGGTCTGGTGGTTTTACCTGTTCTGGATCCCCGGATGGCTTGCACAGGTAAAGGGAACCGGACTTGATTTAAAATCGTTCGGATTACCGCTTGCATTCATTTATACCGCCACCACCGTCGGAAGCATCGGAGGAGGCTGGTTATCCTCTTTGATGATCAAAAAGGGGATGACACCCTTTAACGCGAGAAAATACACAATGCTGATCTTTGCAATACTGGTCACTCCAATTGTATTCGCGCAGTCCGCGTCAATAAGCAAATGGACTGCTGTAAGCCTGATTGCACTGGCAGCCGCATCGCACCAGGCCTGGTCGGCAAACCTTTTCACTACCGTTTCGGACGCTTTCCCGAAGAGGGCTATCAGCTCAGTGACAGGCATCGGTGGGATGTCAGGTGCCCTGGGAGGTGCTTTTATATCAATGATCGCCGGGGCATTCCTGAACCATTACAAGATAGCGGGACATATTGAAACCGGATATGTGATAATGTTTGCAATTGCTGGCAGCGCATACCTTCTGGCCTGGATAATAATGCAGGTATTTGCACCCAAAAACAAACAGGTGGTACTTGACTGATTTTTTTAACCGTATGAAAAAGCTTGGAAAATATTCTATCGGCATGGGCGACAGATTCGGGCATCAGGGGCATGCACAGATCAGCGCCATCATTGCCGCGGAAGAAAAGGGTGTTACGATAACTCCGGTGTGGAACAAATCCAACAGGGAGCACATGATCATTGGAACCAGCCCTGCCGATGTCAGGGCTGAAGCCGATCATGTAACAGCCGCAGCAGGATTTACCGGACCATATTTTGTTGATGCCGATCATATCAACTTTGATACTGTCGACAGGTTTATACCGCATTCGGATTTCTTTACAATAGATGTTGCATCGTTCATTGGCAAGAGGGCCTCCGACGGTGATATAGAAGAGTTCATGGCCCGGTCGGAAAAATACACCAGGAAGTTCAGTGTGGCAGGTATCCGGAAGCCTCTTAAATGTTCAGGGGATCAGCTCAGGGAAATTGCGGAAAAGTACCTTTTTGCTGCACAGAAGGCCGGTCAGATATACAGAAAGATAGAGGGCTCAAAAGGAGCTGCCAGTTTTGTGACCGAGATCTCGATGGATGAAGTAGTCTCTCCTCAATCGCCTGTCGATCTGTTATTTATTCTGATGATGCTCAGTGCTGAAAAGATACCGCTGCAGACGATAGCACCCAAATTTCCGGGACGATTCAATAAGGGAGTTGACTATGTGGATGATCCTCTGAAATTTGCAGAAGAATTCGAATCGGATCTTTTTGTTACCGATTATGCCGTAAACGAATTCGGGCTGCCTGATAACCTGAAGCTCAGCATCCATTCGGGGTCAGACAAATTTTCAATTTACGGATACGTTAATTCAATGATGACAAAGCACGGAAAGGGTATCCACCTTAAGACCGCCGGTACCACCTGGCTTGAGGAAGTCATTGGTCTGGCTGAAGCCGGAGGTGATGCACTTGAATTCGTAAAGGAGATATACACCAGGGCACATGAAAGGATAACCGAGCTTTGCGCCCCGTATGCCGATGTGATCGATATCGATGTTTCATCGCTTCCGTCAGGCGACGAGGTTGCCTCATGGAATGCCATGAAGTTCGCATCTTCCCTGCGTCACGATCAAAATGATAAAAACTATAACCGCAACATGAGGCAGCTGATCCATGTTGCATATAAGCTTGCAGCCGGTGAATCGGACAGGTTCTTCAGCCTGCTCGATGAGCATCAGGAGGTTGTCGGCCGCTGTGTTTATGAAAATTTATATAACCGGCATATCTCGCCGATCTTCGGTATCGGTTGACCGGTAACAGGCTCAGCGGAAACAAGCTGACTTACCTGTTAAGTTCGGTAGCTGCCAGTATGAAGGGTGCTACTCCTTTAGTATCGTTGTCGACGCGCTTTTCGTTTATGTAATATTCATACGACCCATCCCTGTACGGATTACCTCCAAGACCGCATCCGCCGCAAATGTTATGCATGGTCAGCAGTCCGTTCTCGTCAACTGTGATTAGATTTTTTATTATGCTGTCAAATGACTTGTCTGCAATGGCAAGATATTTTGGGTCAAGATATCCCCTGTGGGCTCCTCGGGCAAATACATAGGTAAACATTGCCGATCCTGAACCTTCAATATAATTCCCTTCCCTCCCGCCCTGATCGAGCACCTGGAACCATAGTCCTGTCTGAGGATCGCGGACCTTCAGGAGTGCCTCGCATGTGTTCTGCAGGATTTTTAAAAGGATTTTCCTGTCGGGATGATCTTCCGGAAGATAGTCGAGTATGTCCAGTACTGCCATTGTATACCATCCGGTAGCACGGCTCCACGGGTAATGTGACTTCCCGGTTTCAGGATCGCACCACTTCTGCTGCCGGCTCTCATCCCATGCATGCATCAGTAACCCCGAAGCGGGATCGAGAGTCTTTTCATAGATCATTATTGTCTGGCCGGTGGCAATATCGTACCACCCGGGTGCATCAAATTCGTGTGCATACTGAGCCATGAACGTGGAGCCCATATAAATGCCATCAAGCCACATTTGCCAGGGATATATTTTTTTGTGCCAGTACCCTCCGGATTTGGTCTTCGGTTGGCTCTTCAGCTGACTGATAAAGGCGTCGAGCGCGATGGTGTATTTTTTCTGCGGGTCCCTTTGATAAAGAGCAATGACATCCCTGCCCGGGAAGATCCTGTCAAGGTTATATTCATCCTTCCTGTAATTCTTCACCGAACCGTCGGGCTGGACAAAATAATTAACCCAGTCCTCCATATAAGCCGAATAACGGGGACTGATCTGTCCAAGCCGGTCAATTGCCATTCCAAGAAATGCGACATCATACGCCCATTTAGGATCCCTGTCAACGTAATAAACAAGGCTGTCGGACCGGGCCAGAACTGTATTTGCCATCCTGACTGACCACCTGGAATTATTGCCGGGATTAGTGCCATCACACGCCTGGCTCCCGGAAACCATAACCAGGATCAATAACTGGATTATTGTGTATTTTTTCATCCCGAAAACTGTTTTAGGTTAATAACCAGTCAGTTGCTGAAGCATCACCTGAAAGTATCATATCACGAAAGAGAGATCCTCTTGCGGTGACCCCTCTTTTGCAATAGTACTACGAAAAGTTTAATTGCTTCAGCGTAATACTTACTCTAATCTTAACTAACCTTAAATCTTAATTATATCCTTCATTCTGCCAAAATCCTTCCGGATCGGGTCCGGCCGTCCGGTTTGTAATTGCATCCATCTGCGGCGTGGGTATAGGTCTCAGTGTATGGAAGCCTTTAATGTTATTCATTGCGCTTCCGTTGTAAGCCTGAACTCTTTGAATAAGCCTGCCTGTCCTCTTTAGGTCAAACCATCTCTGTTGCTCGCCGCAAAGCTCCCTTGCTCTTTCATCGAGTATAATATCGATATTTTTAGAACCCACCTGCGATTCCTCATCAGCTGTCAGCACATTTGATTTTCCTTCAATTGCCCTCGCAGTCCTAAGATCATTAAGCTTCTGTACGGCATTTGATGCCTGACCGCCCATCATATATCCTTCAGCTGCTATCAGGTACATTTCAGCCAGCCGGATTACAAAAAAATCGCGCGAACCAAGATCCCTGATGATGGAACCATTCAGGTCGTCAAATTTCTTAAGTGAGATATAAATTCTGTTGCCCTTGAAATTCTCATTGCCCGAAGTACCTGTTGCTATGGTGGGGAGTGTTCCGGCATCGTCCTGATACAATGGCCTGACGGCGGGATCCGATGAAGCTACGCGGGCAAACAGGACGTATCTTCCTGCGGCGCGTGCAATCTGCGCATCCGTTGCAGCTTTTTTTGTCATATAAATTGCAGTATCTCTCATATTTGCATATCCCGAAGGAGGAGCCACGCCCCCCGCAAAGGCTGTCTGAAGTGCAGGTGCAAGGTACCATGTATCCCTGAACGAAGCATTGTATCTCTGATCTGTTTCATCGTTAAACAGATCGAGCAGGTAACCTGAGGGCACAAATCGCGTAAATCCTTTGCTGTATGCCTGATAGCTTGTGCCAAGGTTATAGTCCACACCTGCATACCTTAAAATCTTGTTTGCTTCAGTATCGGTCCGTTTTAAGACAGTTGTAAGACCGGGGACCGAATTCCATACCCCTACATACATCAGGTGCGAGGCATTGCCTCCCTGGGAATTGGCTGCATTCCTGAGGATCATCTGCGACCAGGTCATTTGAGATCCGCCTGGGTTTAGTTTAAGCCTCTTCGGAAGTATGTTATTTTCAAGAATGTCGGAATAATCTACCCACCATATGACCTCTGTGTTGGCAGCTCCGTTATCATTGGCTGCACTCCAGCAATCGGCATAATTCGTATAGAACGACGATCCGCTTCCTGAAATCACATCCTCTGCTGCAGCTGCTGCATCGGCATAGGCCTGGTTATCATTGAACTTACTGGCTTTATAAAGAAGGATCCGTGCCCTCAGTGCTTTGGCCGCCCAAAGATTTATATGTCCGGTTTTGGTCGATCTCGATGCAAGCCTGGTGACAGCATCGTCAAGATCCTCAAGCATGAAGTCATATACATCTGCTTCGGTATCGCGCCGGGCCACTGTTGAAACGCTGTTTATGGGTTCCTTGTTTATCTGAACCGGCCCCCATGTTTCAACCAGATGCCAGTAATAAAATGCACGAAGGGCCTTTAATTCCCCGATATAAGCGGTCCGGTCGGCTTCGGTAAGGATAACCGCCGGTGCTTCCGTCACATATTTAATGCCGGTATTGCAAGTATTTACGGCTGTATAGAAGAGTTCCCAATACTCATCAAAGCATGCATTCATCGTTTCGCGCGAGCTTGTAGCAACTTCGGGAGTTATTCCTGAATAATCGATAAGCACCTTTTGCCTGTTGTCATAACCGGTAAGCCAGGTGTCAGTTCCCCCCTCGCTGAGCCCTGTTGAGGCTTCCTTCCCATACCAGCCTCTCAGGTAAGAATAGCTGGCAGCCAGAAGTCCATCCAATCCCGATTTGGTCGAATAGATCACATCTTCACTCGCACCGGTTTTATTGTCTTCAATAAGATAATCGGTGCATGCAATATTTGACAGAATTAAAATTGCAGTTATCGATATATATTTAAATCTTGTTTTCATCTGATGAGGATTTGTAAAGTTAAAATTCAAGATTAATTCCAAAGACCAGCTGTTTCGACAGCGGATTTGAGATAGCTCCTCCCCTTTCAGGGTCATAATTATCAAGATTACTGAACGTGAAAAAGTTCTGAAGCGAACTGTAAATCCTGAAACTGGAAATACCTATCCCCGACATGATATTATGCGGGAGTGTATAACCAAGGGTCATTTCCCTGATTTTAAGGAATGAGGCATTCTCATAAGCCACGGCCGGCATATCGCTTTGCGAAGCAATTCCGGGTCTGGGGAATTTGGCTCCCTGATTTTCAGGCGTCCAGAAATCAACAGCAGGTGAACCGTCGGCTTCTGTGGGCTTATATGCGGTGTTAAAGTCATACTGGATCCACTGGCCGACCCGTGCATAGAGCAGGGCTGAAAGTGTTAATCCCTTGTATGAAAAAGTGTTATTCCACCCAAGAATGAATCTGGGGCTTTTATTGTAGATCTGTTTATCAAGATCATTGATAACCTGGTCCCTGTTAACATCCACAAGCTTAATGTCGCCGGGGATCTTATTATAGATTGCGGCAGCCTCGGCATCCGCAATCGACCAGCATCCGTCAGCCTTGTAATCATAAAACGCCCTTACCGGCTCACCTACTATAAGAGCCTGTTCAGGATTCGACACATCCTTTACTTCGCCGCTGGCAAGTGATACGATCTTATCCCTGTTCATTGAATAGGTCAGATCGGCTACCCAGCTGAAATCGTTTTTTTCGATCACCCTGAAAGTCAGAGTTGCCTCAAATCCGATGTTCTCCGTGTTCCCGACGTTTTCAAGCACCTGAGGATACACCGATGAAGCAGGAAGACCCTTGTAAACAAGAAGATCAGTTGTCTTTGAATAGTAAAAATCAAGGCTGGATGAAATCCGTGACTTTAACAATGAGATATCAAGCCCGGCATCGTATGTAGTTGTTGTTTCCCACCTGAGGTCAGTATTACCGAGGTTTGCAGGCACCTGTCCGAGAACCAGCGTTGAACCGTAGGTATATGGAATCTTGTCCATCCCGAGGATAGTAAGGGTCTGATACGGATCAACTGCCGCATTCCCGGCTTTTCCCCAGCTCAGGCGAACCTTGAGATTATTTATTAATTCGGACATCTGTAAAAACGGTTCTTCCGAAATTACCCATGCTGCCGCTACCGAGGGGAAGTATCCCCATTTTTTGCCGGCCGATAGTACCGAAGAGCCATCGGCGCGTAACGTGGCAGTAAGAAGATATTTGTCAAGAAGTTTATAATTAACCCTTCCGAAATATGACAGCATGTTGCTTTTTATATAACTGTTGGTAAGACTGCGTGAAGCTGTCGGAATAAAGGTCAGGTCATAGAATGAGCTTTTGATATAATGGTCGAAAGACCCTATCCCTGATGCACCGTGCGATTCAAAAAGGCTCTGCTGGGCACTCTGTCCGGCAAGAAGCTGAAAATTATGCGCCTGGCCCAGATCAAAAGTATAGTTGAGTGTATTTTCAAGCGTGTAGCCGATCGACTGGCTGTTCAATGATGTAAAGGACGACCCTCTTCCGAACTGGTAATTCCGTGTGCACATGAAATCCTCGTACACCCCGTCACGTTCCGATTGCTGATCGATTCCCAACATCGACCTGAACTTGAGTCCCTTGATGAGTTCCCATTCAAGAAACAGGTTACCGAAAAGCCTGTCTCCCTGTGTATTGTCAGAATAGTAACCCGGGACTTCATTCAAAAGCGGATTTGTGTGGCTTGTAGCAAGTTCGGAAGGCCTGTCAAGAATTGAACCGTCCGACAGGTACGGTTGTGCCATCGAGTGCATTTTTATAAGCTGGGAATATACATTGTCTTCCCTACGGTTCCAGTTCCTGTGAGTATACTGAATATTTGCCCCTACCGAAAGGTTATTCCTTATTTTATGATCAATGTTGACCCTGCCGTTATATCTCTTCAGGACATCATTCCGCAACAGGCCGTGCTCGTCCATATACCCGGCTGATATTGCAAAAGATGTCTTTGCATCTCCTCCCGTGACAGAGACCTCATGATTATTTGTCAGGCTGTTCTGGAGGATAAGGTCAAACCAGTTCACTCCGCCCTCCTTGTAAAGCTGGTAAACCGACTTCTCATAAGGGGCGCTGACAATATCCGAAAGCACAATCTCAGGAGTGTAGTCGCTTAAGCTGGTGGAGCCCCATGATGCAGTGCCTTTTTCAACATTGTATCTCTGGCGTTCCGCAATCAGCAGATAGTCCTGCTGTACGCTCATTATTTTTGGCAGGTCAGTGGGGCTGTTGAATGATACGTATGAATTAACCGACACCCTTGATTTTCCTTCAGCTGCCCCGCCTTTTTTCGTGGTGATAATAACAACCCCGTTTGCACCCCTGGTTCCGTATATCGCTGTTGACGAGGCATCTTTAAGCACATCGATCGACTGAATGTCGGAGGCATTGAGATCAATCGTTGAACCATATTGAATTCCATCGACAAGGAACAAGGGAGCATTGGACGCGTTGATCGAACGGTTTCCCCGGAGGGTGATATTTACATCTGAACCGGATTCACCGCTTGACTTTGTAACATCGAGGCCTGCTACCTTTCCCTGGATTGACTGAAGTGCATTGTTAGTCGCTGTTTTTGTTATCTCAGTAGTTTTAACCGACGAAACTGACCCTGTAAGATCCCTTTTTCTGACAGTCCCGTACCCCACTACAACAAGCTCATTCAAACCAACATATTCCTCAGTCAGAACCACATTTATCACAGACTGGCTTCCGACTGTAACCTGTTTGCTGGAATAGCCGATGTATGAAAATTCAAGAACAGCTGATGCCGGATCCTGAATGGAAATTGAATAGTTCCCGTTGATATCGGTCTGTACCCCCTGGACAGTCCCGACAACCACCACATTAGTGCCAGGTAAGCCTCCTCCACTTGGGTCGGTGACCTTTCCTGTTATAGTTCTTGCGTTCTGTCCTGACGATGCCAGTGAAAAGCACATCAGCAGAAGAAAGACAAAACTGCGGTTGAGGATGATTCTTTTCATATTCTCTTAATATTAATGAGTTAGTGTTGGTTATCAGTTACATTGTTCTTAATTATAATTTTTCCCGACTTTCCTGTTGGAAGGGATGTTGACGGTAATATATTGTTTATCAAGTAAATATTTTTGCAGCGATCATCTTCCGAAATAAACTGCCCTGCACCCGGCTGAAAACAGTTGGTCACCCTGACATCCTGGCAATTCACAAGCTTAATAAGCGGAAGATCCCGGACAGGATTTATAACAGATACAAGATCCCAGGTCAGTACCTTTGAATCCTTAGCCTCAAGCGGAATACCTTCAGCGACCTCCATCCGCATGTCGTGAAAGCTGATATTCTCGGTATTTTCAAGAAGGATCCCCCTGGTTGATGAA
>JBAVOD010000215.1:0-1898 GCA_049691735.1 Bacteroidales bacterium | reverse complement strand
CATCTACAGGCAGCAGGAAAAAACCTTTAGCACATTTAATTGCCTTATTCCAGGCGAAGTGTTTACCGGATTTTTCCTGCTCAAGATAACTTATATTGATTTCCGGATGTTTCCGGATAAAAGATTTGATCAGATTTGAAGTATTATCCGTAGAAGCATCATTCACAACTATCCATTCAAAATCTTTAAATGTCTGTATACTAATACTTTCAAAGACTCTGTGAATATGGTCTTCACCATTAAAGACAGAAGTAAAAATAGTGAAGAAAGGATTATTCATAATTATATTCTGAACTGACAATAATATCCTGTGAATTACCAGGAATAAAGATTTTAATGCAATTTGTTAAATCAATAATAGATATCCTTATTTTACTGAATCAGCAATTATAAACTCAATGACTTTATCGGTATATAATGCCTTTTCAAATGAGTTGATTTCAGCCTGTTTTTTGTTAAGAATGCATTCGATGAAGTAGGCGATCTGGGCACTATATTCTTCTCCTCTGAGATTGAATTCAACAGGAATTGCGAGATTGGTCAGGTATTTTATCGTCCATCCGCTACCGAGTTTTTCCTTCTCATCATCATCGTTAAGGAAAATCCTGATCTCTGTAGCATCGCAGACAATTTTCCCCTTTTTACCGGTTACCGATAGTGATGTTGACATCTTACGGTAAGCAGGATCGCACCAGTTAACCGAAAGGCTGCCACTCAGTCCGTGCTCAAGCACAAGCTGAGTATATACAGCGTCGTCCACTTGCTTTGAATGGATTCTTTTAAGAAATGATCCTTTTGCAGCAACGGGAAGTCCTACGATCTCCTGTATCAGGTTTATCACGTGTGATGCATAGTCGAGCAGACAACCTCCGCCTTCAGAGGGATCTGACCGCCATGTACCGCCTTTTCCGCTGGTAATAACAGATCCGTAAGCTTCACCGGTAAAATGAACAAGTTCACCCAATACCCCCTTGCGGATGAGTCTCTTCATCTCACGGAAGGTACCGACGAACTGATTGTGATAGCTAACCTGGTTCACAAGCATCTTTCGTGTCGCAAAATCGGTCAGCTCCTTACCTTCATTGGTGTTCAGGCAAAAGGGTTTTTCACAGAACACATGAAGATCCCTTTCAAGTGCGAGCTTTGCCACAGGGTAATGAAGACGCGTCGGAGTTGCTATGACCACGAAGTCAAGATTCTCATCGTTTATCATCTTCACATAATCGGTATATGCCCTTGCTTTGCTGAACTTCCTGAATACATCGAGGACAAGAGAGGACGTGTCGCATACAGCGACCATATCAACCGCCGGATGAGGATTTACGATTGCTGCGTGGGAGATTCCCATCTTGCCCAATCCGATTATTCCAGCCTTAAGTTTCATTTTTATTAAGGAGTTTATTGTAAATACTGTAAGTTTCTATTGCAATTGTATCCCAGTTATATTTAGAATCCAGAATATTACTGTAATCGCTCTCTCTCCTTCCCAAAAGCTTGACACTTATCTTTTCCTTAAGGTCGGCCTCATTTCCGGTTATGAAATAATCGGCAGTATCAAGTCCTATCTGCTGGTTTGCAGGAATGTCACTGGCTAAAACATCAAGTCCGTAGCTCAGGGCTTCGAGAAGGGCGATCGGCAAGCCTTCGGAAAAAGATGACAGTACAAACAATCTTGCAAATGTATAGATCTGTTTCAACTTTTCACCTTTTATAAATCCTGTCAGAATTACATTATTTTCTTTTGCAAATGTCTTTAATCTGGTCGCGTAGGCTGAAGAATAATCAGAGTCGCCTACAAGGACAAGTTTGAATTCGGTTAGATTTGTATTTCCGAATGCTCTGATCAGGTAGTCAAAGCCCTTTTCTTCCAGGAACCTGCCTACGCCGATGATATATTT
>JBAVOD010000214.1:0-8985 GCA_049691735.1 Bacteroidales bacterium | reverse complement strand
AAGCCGGCATACAAGGCCGTTATTGAAGCAAGCTCAAAAGACTGAAAGACCGCATAACCCTGGCACACCGTGGCACACTTCTCAAATTCTTTCAGCAACCAGGTCCCCGACCGCGGAAGTTGAATAGCCCATTTTGCCGGCACCCATGTCCTTCAGTTTATGTGCAGTCACATCCATGACCGCATTTTCGATTGCTCTGGCGGCGCCCTCTTCGCCGAGATGCTCAAGCATCATTCCGCCGCTGCATATTGCAGCAAGGGGATTGATCACGTTTTTGCCCGTATATTTAGGTGCCGAGCCGCCGATCGGTTCAAACATCGAAACACCTTCGGGATTAATGTTACCACCGGCCGCGATCCCCATACCGCCCTGTGTAATGGCTCCGAGGTCGGTTATTATGTCGCCGAACATATTGGTGGTAACTATAACATCAAACCACTCGGGATTCTTGACCATCCACATGCAGGTGGCATCAACATGATAGTACTCACGGGTTATATCAGGATATTCGGCTTTTCCGATTTCGTGGAATGCCCTTTCCCACAGATCAAATACATACGTCAGGACATTGGTCTTGCCGCATAGTGCAAGTGTTTTTTTTCTGTTCCTTTTCCTTGTATATTCAAAAGCATATCTGAGACACCTGTCGACCTGCATCCTGTTATAAACCATATTCTGTATTGCCACTTCATGGGGTGTCCCTTTCATGGCAACGCCTCCGATGCCGGTGTACACATCACCGGTATTCTCCCTGACAACGACATAGTCGATGTGTTCCGGTCCTTTGTTCTTAAGAGGCGTTTCAACGCCCGGGTACAATTTTATAGGGCGCAGGTTGATATACTGATCAAGTTCGAACCTGAGCCTGAGAAGGATACCTTTTTCGAGGATCCCGGGTTTTACATCCGGATGGCCGATCGCGCCAAGGAAAATTGAGTCGAATTTTTTCAGCTGGTCTGTTGCAGATTCAGGAAGCACTTCGCCGGTCCGGAGATATCGCTCTCCCCCGAAATCAAATTCAACAAAATTGATAGTAAAGCCGTATTTTGATGCCGCGGCCGTGAGCACTTTTCTGCCTTCCCTGACAACTTCAGGACCCGTACCATCGCCCGGGATTACTGCAACATTGTATAGTTTACCCATTTTCAGATTTTTTATTAACTGCTATTTGTTATTAATGGCGCCGGTCAGAGCCGGCGTGGTATTAAAATATGCCTGATTTTTTTCAGCTTCATCCAGCTCTTCGACAACGTTCAGCATTTTTTCCGTTGCCTTGATCGCCGATTCAGTCTGGTCGGCATCGAGTCCTTTCGTTTTAAATTCCCTGCCTCCGTAGCTCCATGTAATAACCGTTTCGACAAGAGCATCAGTCCTTCCTCCCGGAGGGATCGAAACCTCATAGTCGGTCAGGTTGGGAAGATCCTTGCCAAGCTTGTCATATATTACCCTCACGGCTTTCATGAATGCATCGTACTGGCCATCACCAGATGATGTTTCCTGGAAGGTTTTGCCGTCGATCTCTATCTGTACGCTGGCAAACGGTTTTAAACCGTACGACAGCGACAGCGAGTAATTTTTAATGAATATCCTGAACCCTGTCCTGTCGCTGCCCAGGACATCCGATACAATGAACAGGAGGTCCTCGGGAGTGACATTTTCCTTTTTATCACCGAGCTCAATCACACGCTGGGTGACCTTGGAAATTGATTCGGGATTCAGATTAAGCCCGAATTCCTGAAGGTTTTTTCTGATGGTTGCTTTGCCCGATTGCTTGCCAAGGGCGTATTTTCTTTTCCTTCCGAACCTTTCGGGCAGAAGGTTATTATAGTAGAGGTGGTCCTTGCTGTCGCCGTCTGCATGAATGCCTGAAGTCTGGGTAAAGACATTCTCACCTACGATTGGTTTGTTTACAGGTATTCTGATCCCGCTGAAGGTCTCTACGATCTTGCTTACGCCGGTGATCTGAAATTCATCAACACCTGTTTCAGCATGAAGCTGATCGCGCAGCACACCTATGATGCTTGAAAGAGGAGCATTCCCCGCCCTTTCTCCCAGACCGTTAACGGTGGTGTGAATTCCGGTGATCCCGGCTTTTACGGCAGAAAAGACGTTTGCCACTGCAAGGTCATAGTCATTGTGTGAATGAAAATCAAAATGCAGTTCAGGGTATCTTTCAGTCATTTTTTTGCAGAACGAATAGGTCTGCTCGGGATTGAGAATACCAAGCGTGTCGGGGAGCATGAACCTTGTTATATTTTCATGCCTGAGATTGTCGATCATGTAGGTGACATAATCCTCCGAATTTATCATCCCGTTCGACCAGTCTTCGAGGTAAATATTGACATCCATGGCTAGTTCGCCGGCTCTCGCAATAATGCCCCTGATATCCGCCACATGCTGTGCAGGGGTTTTTCGCAGCTGTTTATCGAGGTGCCGCAGCGATCCTTTGCAAAGGAGATTAATGACCTTTCCGCCGGCACTGTGTATCCAGTTCAGGGAAACCTCGCCGTCGACGAATCCGAGAACTTCGACCTTTCGCTGCAGGTTGTTCTGGCGCGCCCATTCAGTTATTTTACGGAGAGCTTCAAATTCACCTGAAGAGACCCTTGCTGAAGCGACCTCGATCCGGTCGACCTTCACTTCCTTCAGGAGCATCGTAGCTATATGAAGCTTCTCCAGAGGAGAATAGGAGACTCCCTGGGTCTGTTCACCATCCCTGAGTGTCGTATCCATTAATTCAATTCTCATACCTGGACTTATTTTTTGATTCAAATGTAATTATCCGGTTTTTTAAGCTGAGGAGGTAATCAATATCGTCAAGCCCCTTCAGCAGGCATTCCTTCTTATAGGGATTTATTTCGAAACTGAATGATTCCTCTGTTGGAAGTACTTCAAAAAGCTGATTCTCAAGATCAATTCTGATCTTTGTATCCGGTTTCTTCCTGATGAGTTCGAGCAGGTTCAGCAGGACCCTGTCGGGAAGAACTACGGGAAGTAACCCGTTGTTAAGCGCATTGTTTTTGAATATATCGGCAAAGAAGCTGGAAACCACTGCCCTGAATCCATAATCATAAACAGCCCATACGGCATGTTCACGGCTTGAGCCGGAACCGAAATTTTTGCCGGCCACAAGCACTTTTCCCGCATAGTCGGGATTATTCAGAACAAAACCGGGAATTGGTTTCCCTGACTTATCGTATCTCCAGTCGCGGAAAAGATTTTCTCCGAACCCTTTTCTTGAAGTAGCGCTCAGAAACCGGGAGGGAATGATCTGATCGGTATCAACATTTTCTAATGGCAACGGTATGCAGGTTGATTCAAGTATTGAAAATTTTTCTTTTGGCATATTTTCAGGATTTGCGATGATTTATCAGTCAATAAAGTCCCTTGGATCGGTAATTTTACCTGTAATTGCAGCTGCTGCAACTGTCAGCGGGCTTGCCAGAAGTGTCCGGGCACCCGGTCCCTGACGCCCTTCAAAGTTCCTGTTTGATGTAGAAACTGAGTATTTGCCGGCGGGGATCTTGTCCTCATTCATGGCAAGACATGAAGAACATCCGGGCTGTCTGAGCTCAAATCCCGCGCTTTTCAGTGTTGCTGCAATTCCTTCCTTAATTGCTTGTTCTTCGACATTCCTGGATCCGGGAACGATCAGAGCCGTCACCTCAGGCGATTTCTTATGTCCCTTTACAAGTCCTGCAAAGGCTCTAAGGTCCTCTATGCGACCGTTGGTGCAACTGCCCAGGAATACATAATCGATCTTGTGGCCAAGTAATTTCATGCCGGGAACAAAGCCCATGTAATCGAGCGATTTCATGAAGGAGGCAGTTCCGTCACCGTTAATATCGTCAGTTGACGGGATTGAATCATCAATTGCAATCCCCATTCCCGGGTTTGTACCGAAAGTGATCATCGGCCTTATCAGGTCGGCGTTGAATTCAAGTTCCCTGTCAAATTCAGCAGCCTGATCGCTTTTGAGAACCTTCCATTTCAGCAATAATGAGCTCCAGTCAAAGCTATCAGGGTAGGAGGGGAGCTCTTTCAGGTATCTGAATGTGATCTCATCAGGTGCAATCAGTCCCCCGCGTGCACCCATCTCAATGCTCATATTGCATACAGTCATTCTTGCCTCCATGCTCATGTTCCTGACTGCAGTGCCGGCATATTCAACAAAGTAGCCTGTCGCGCCACCGGAAGAAATCTGGGAAATGATATACATTATGACATCCTTGGATGTGACGCCTTTTTGAAGAGATCCGTTGATTGTAATCCTCATTTTCTTTGGCCTGGGTTGAAGGATGCACTGGGTGGCAAGCACCATTGCGACCTCGCTTGTCCCAATCCCGAATGCCAGAGTCCCAAAAGCACCATGTGTAGAAGTATGGCTGTCGCCGCAGACGATAGTCATTCCGGGCCGGGTGTATCCCAGTTCCGGTCCGATCACGTGAACTATTCCGTTCTTTGGATGATTCAATCCGAAAAGTTCTATTCCGAAGTCCCTGCAGTTCTCATCAAGCTTTTCAACCTGGAGTCTTGACAGTTCATCCCTGATCGGCTTATCCTGATTCAGAGTTGGTATATTATGATCAGCAGTGGCCAGTGTCTTATCTGGCCTGAAAACCGGGATCCGCCTTTCCCTGAGGTTATTAAATGCCTGCGGACTGGTCACTTCATGTATGTAGTGCTGGTCGATATATATGACATCAGGGCCACCCTCGATCGATTGTATTGTATGGGAATCCCAGATCTTGTCAAAAAGTGTTTTTGGTACCATATCCTAGTTCATTATCGTTAATCTTTTATCCCCCAAGTTGTTTCTCTTTGGCACTTATATGCCCCCTCCCAGGAGGGCTTAAGGGGGGTTGTTAAGTGGGTGGAGAAGGAGGGATTATTTTATCTTTGAAATAGCGTCAATAAATGCTTCCACAGAAGCGGTTATTATATCGACATTAGCCGAAAACCCGTAATATATTTTACCCTGGTGCTCAACCTGGATATGCACTTTGCCGATATCGTCACTGCCTTTTGTAATTGCCTGGATCAGAAACTCTTCCAGGTGTATTGTCTTGCTTATCAGGTGCTTTACCGCAGTAAATGCAGCATCAATGGGACCGTTTCCCGAGGCTGTTGAGGTGTGTACCTCTCCGTTGATCCTTACTCCGACAGTTGCTACCGGAACAGTGGTCTTTCCGCAGGTGACCTGCAGGACCTCGAGCTTAAGGGCCTTTTCGCCCGAGAAGACCTCTCCTGAGAGTATCCTCAGGTCTTCGTCGTTGATCTCCTTCTTCCTGTCGGCTAGAAGCAGAAATTTATGGTATATGTCGTCCAGTTCCTCTTTGCCGAAGGCAAAGCCCAGTCCCTCCAGGCGGTGGCTGAGGGCAGCCCTTCCGCTGCGGGCAGTCAGGATAATTGATGATTCCTTTATCCCGACCTCATGAGGATCGATTATTTCGTAATTCTCCCTGTACTTCAGAACTCCATCCTGGTGGATCCCTGATGAATGTGCAAATGCATTCCTTCCCACAATGGCCTTGTTTGCCTGGACCGGCATGCTCATCAGATTCGAGACAAGCCTGCTCGTACCGAAGATCAGCTTTGAATTGATATCGGTCTTAATGTTCAGCGCGTGATGGCTTTTAAGGATCATGGCAACTTCCTCAAGGGAAGTATTCCCGGCCCTCTCCCCGATGCCGTTGATAGTAACTTCAACCTGCCTTGCACCGTTGATGATACCCATTATTGTATTTGCAGTTGCCATGCCGAGATCATTATGGCAATGGGTCGAAATAACTGCCTTATCGATGTTTGGTACATTTTCCTTCAGGTATCTGATCTTTTCGCCGTATTCCTCGGGAAGGCAGTACCCGGTTGTATCGGGGATATTTACGACTGTTGCTCCCGCTTTAATGACTGCCTCGATGACCCTTGCCAGGTATTCATTTTCGCTTCTCCCGGCATCCTCGGCATAGAATTCGACGTCCTCGACGAATTTCTTCGCATACTTAACCGCATCTACGGCCCGTTTAAGTGTCTCTTCAGGGGTGGTTTTGATCTTATACTTTATGTGGAAAGGGGAGGTACCGATGCCTGTATGGATCCTCCTTTTTTTGGCATACTGAAGTGCATCGGCGGCAACCTCAATATCTTTTTTGACCGCCCTGGTAAGAGCGCAGATAATTGGATTTGTGATTGCTTTTGAAATCTCTACCACAGACTTGAAGTCGCCGGGACTCGATATCGGGAATCCTGCTTCAATAACATCGACACCAAGGACTTCAAGGGCCTGGGCCACCTCGATCTTTTCGACGGTGTTCAGCTGACACCCCGGCACCTGTTCCCCATCCCTGAGGGTAGTGTCAAAAATCTGGACTTTTTCTTCCATTCTGATTTATTTATTGTTGTTGCTGTTTGATTTCATTATTGTGCACTTCCACGCAGTTACGATGGACATAATGCATTACTTATTCCCTGGCCTCAGCTTTCGCACTGCAGCACCTGTCCGCCACAGCTCAGAATTTCCGAGTTCGCTGAGCTCAGCATCGAGCAGTTCCTTATAGTTAGAGGAACCTGTTGATTCCAAAACTCTTACGCACTCCTCTCCTGATTTAACTCTCCTGTAAAGCTCCGTAAATACCGGAAGGACAGCATCCCTGAACTTCGGACGCCAGTCAAGTGCTCCCCGCTGGGCTGTTGCGCTGCAGTTAGAATACATCCAGTCCATTCCCTTTTCATCCACAAGCCTTATAAGGCTCTGTGTCAGCTCTTCAACTGTTTCATTAAAAGCTTCCGACGGAGAGTGGCCATTCTTGCGCAGGACCTGGAACTGGGCATCCATTATTCCTGCGAGGGCTCCCATCAGTACTCCCCGTTCTCCGGTAAGATCGCTGAAGACTTCCCTTTCAAAGGTAGTAGGGAAGAGATATCCCGAACCTATAGCAATACCCAGGGCAAGTACTCTTTCTGAGGCTCTGCCGGTAAAATCCTGGAAAACTGAAAAGCTTGAATTGATGCCGGTTCCGGCAAGAAAATTCCTTCTTACGCTGGTTCCTGAGCCTTTCGGGGCGCAGAGGATCACATCGGTGTCCGCCGGGGGAACAACCCCTGTATGTTCCTTGTAAGTGATTGAAAACCCGTGCGAAAAATACAGGGCATCGCCTTTTTTAAGGCATGTTTTGAGTTTGGGCCAGAGTATCCGCTGGGCCGCATCGGAAACGAGGTACTGGATGATAGTTCCTTTCTTTGCAGCCTCCTCGACTGTGAAAAGGGTGGTACCGGGAACAAATCCGTCGGCCAGTGCCTTATTCCAGTCGGCCTTGAATTCAGGTGCCTGTCCGACAATAACGTTTATACCGTTATCCTTCATGTTCATAGCCTGGGCAGGACCCTGCACCCCATACCCGATTACTGCAACCACTTCATTTTTAAGAACCTCACGTGCCTTTGAAAGTGGAAACTCTTCCCTGGTGACAACATCTTCCAGAACTCCGCCAAAATCGATTTTTGCCATGTCTTTAGATTTTTACAGTTAGAAATTCAATTATAAGTTTCAATTTTTTCAGGTCTGTGACCGTTTGCTTCGTCCATTTCGCGGAGGTACGCATTCAGTTCCTTTACCTGTTTTGTTATGGCTACCCTTCCTGATCTGACAAACTGAAGCACCCCGCAGGGCTCAAGCTGGTGAAGAAGATCAGAGATCTCACTCTTATGGCCGGTCTTCTCGATAACCATATACTCAGGCGATACCTCCAGTATCCTGGCATGGTGAGCCCTGACGACGTGATCAATTATGTTGCCCGACATCAGTCCCTTGGTTGTTACCTTAAACAATGCGATCTCCTGGTAGATTATTTCATCGGAGGTATGAACGAAGACCTTCAGGACGTCAACCAGCTTCTGCATCTGCCGCGACACTTTTTGCACCATTTCTCCTGTGGTCCTTACCACAAGGGTAAGCATCTGAACGCCTTTTACAGCAGATTCGGAAGCTGTTATGCTTTCGATGTTGATCTGCCTTCGTGTAAGTATGATGGTTATCTGGCTGAGGATGCCTATGTGATCCTCGGTGAATAATGAAATTGTAAATTCCTGTTTCATGATAGTTTATTTTTTCTTACACTTTTCCTGATCGTGTATGTCTCTTTTTTTGATTTCCGGGCATCAGTAAGTCAACGTTATATCCGAAACCGAAGCCCCGGGCTCAACCATCGGGAGAATATTGGCTTCCCTGTCTATCACAACATCGAGAAGGTATGGTCCTTCTGCGGCGAGCATTTTAACGAGTGAATCCTTCAGATCCTCCCTTTCGGATACTCTCTTTGCCTCTATCCTGAATCCTGTAGCTATTGTCACAAAATCGGGATTCACAAGCTCGGTTGAGGCATACCGCTTTGCATAAAACATCTCCTGCCACTGGCGTACCATGCCAAGAAAACCGTTGTTCAGAATTATAATCTTGACAGGAATATTGTAATGAAGAATTGTGCCGAGCTCCTGTATGGTCATCTGAAATCCGCCGTCGCCAACGAAGACAACAACCTGTTTATCCGGCCTTCCCGTCCTGGCCCCAACCGAAGCCGGAAGTCCGAAGCCCATGGTCCCCATACCTCCTGAAGTCACCAGGCTCCCGGGCTGCGTGAATTTATAGTAGCGTGCCACCGACATCTGATTCTGCCCGACATCTGTTACAATTATAGCATCGCCTTTGGTGAGCTCTGAGACAAGATTTACCACTTCGCCCATTTTAATATTGCCTTTCGCTGGAGTGATCTCGTTCTTTATTACTTTTTCATGCTCAATTTTGTCACAGATCCTGAATTCCCTTATCCATTTCTCGTATGATCTTTCCTTCACCAGGGGCATCAGGTTCACAAGGACTTCCTTTGCGTCGTTGTTTATTTCAACATCGACTATCACATTCTTATTGATCTCGGCTTCGTCAATCTCGATATGGATTATCCTTGCGTTTTTTGCATATTTTTTAAGATT
>JBAVOD010000213.1:0-5363 GCA_049691735.1 Bacteroidales bacterium | reverse complement strand
ATACTGCATTGATCCCAAGCTCCTTTCCAGCCCTTATCTCCCTTGCCAGTTTAACATTGTCGTTTACTGCCGAAAGGGAAGGAGCAAGGTTGTACAGAAGTAATCCTGACGCTGCTGCAAGAACAAGGATCAGAGGCAGATAAATCAATGATTTTCTGGGAGGTTCGACGCTTTTCTCAGCGTCACGGGCAGGATCTGCCTGAAGGATAGCATCATACGGGCACCCTGATTCGCAAAGGCGGCAGTTTTTGCACTCCGCGGGAGAGATGGTGAGATGCCTGTATGAGAAGCGTGAGAAAATATTCTGGAGTACACCGTACGGACAGAGATACCTGCAATATGGCCTGTTCACGAATATCCCTGTGATCAGAAGAAGCGCACCGAAAATTATCATTGTCCATGGGGCGTCAAGCCTGAATATGCCAACAAACGGATCGTACCTGCAGATAAGGAACTGGCTTCCGGTAGCTGCTGAAAGAACTGAAATGCCCAGATAGACAAAAGGTATTGTGGCAAGCACAGATTCGACTTTGGCAGGTACCCTTACCTTTTTGAATCCCGTAAGCTCCTGTATTGCTCCCAAAGGACAAACCCCGGAACAGAATACACGTCCTGAAAAAAGGGCAAAAATAAGTGGGATGATGAAGAAAAGCAGGGCCGGCAGGGGTATTGAATAATTCTTATTAAATAGAGCCAGCGAAATATTCTGAACCGAACCAATCGCACAGATGCAGCCCTGTCTGTAAAACCCGAAATATGCCAGTGAGAACAACGATAGCCATAATATCCCCTGCCTCGACCTCTTTTTAAGGACCATCCATGATGCTGCAAGCAGAGCAACGATAAGCACGGCTACATCGAGGTATTCCCACATCGGACCGCGCTGATTGAGGAATTGATGGGTCGGGAAGTTGTACCCGGTCTCAAATTCTGGGCGTGGGAACCGCTGCTCCTGCTCCTGGGCGACCAGAACTGAATGCCACACCAGCAGCACTGCCAGGACCAGGTATGGTGAATATTTTTTTAATGTTTTCAGCATCAGTCGTTTTTTATGATCATCTTGACCCACGCCCGGTCATCCTTTCCCCGGGAAAGGCGGCTTCACCCTGTAACCTGAGATCGTTGAAAAAGCTGTGGTTACTTTTTTCAGTTCCTTTCGCATGTAAGGTTCTTTGGCGGGTACTCTTACGACTGCATCTGACGGGCATATCCTTGCAATCCTGCACTGGTTGCAGTTGACGCACAGGTTATGCATTATCTGCAGGTAAAGCGATCCGTTGCCGAAATTGGCGCATCCCTTTACACATTTTGAGCATCCGTCGCAAAGTGTCTCATTAATTGTGTATTCAAAATATGGTTCTTCAACAAATCTTCTGGTTATTGCTCCTGTAGGGCAGAGCTGATCCTCAGCGGCAGTCGTGTATTTTTTTGCCCCCTGACGGAGGTAACCCGGGCAAAAATCACAATATCCGCACATCGGGAAGGCATTTGTGCATTTCACAGCCGAGGGAGTCATCACACAGGCAGTTTTGCACTGCTCGCACGATGTGCATTTGTAAGGATCGATCTGCCAGACATATCCTTTCGCGTCCACTTTCCTTGAAAGGATTACGGGGACTGCAAGAACCGGAACTGCAGCAATTATGCGGCCGGCGGTCTTTACGAAATCGCGTCTGGATCCTGTTCTATTCTTTTGTTCCTCCATACTTATTTCTTCAGATATGTCAGACAATCAGATCGGCCGGTACAAATCCCTTTCCCGGCACATTCTGCACAATCCAGGCTTTTTACGGCTCTGCTTCCGGTTGCAACGGCTATTACTGCCAGCACGCCGAAAAGGATGTACCTGAAAAGCTTAATTAAAAAATCATTCCTGTTCATATCACTCGCGTACTTGTGTCTTATGTCTAAAGTCTTAAGTCTTTTGTCTTTTGTCTTAAGTCTTTTGTCTTTTTCCTTTTGTCTTTTGTCTTTTGTCTTTTGTCTTTCAATTATCCCCGATATCCAGGCACAACATACTCCTCGAATCCCTCAGGAGAAGATATCTTCCGGCAATTGCCAGCGGGCTCCAGGCTTCTATCGCATCAAGGACCTTGTGACTTGATACAAGGGTAGCCTTGTCGCCTTCAATCCTGAAAAGATACAGGGTACCTTCATCATCAAGCAGGAACAGCTTGTTTCCGCTCAGAATGAAAGGCCCCATCCCTTTTCCGAACCTGCTTTCCTTCCCGCTTGACCATACCGGAGTAACCAGGTCGGATTTGCTGAAGCAGGTAAGTTGCTTTTTAAGTGCACCTGCATTCTCAGGCAGAACCGACCACAAATAATCGCCCGTAAGAATTGGCGTCTGCTGTTCACTTGCCAGACCTCCTGAAGATTTGTGCTGCTCGGTTAAAGCAACCTTGTAAGCACCTCCATCATTTGTGACCTTAAGCCTGGCCGCACCGGCTCCATAGCTGCCGAATACCGCCAGCTCACCGTTACCCAGATAGACAGGTGAAGACACCGTGATCGACGGGCTCCACTCTTTAGTCTTCCAAAGTAGCTTACCTGCATCGGCGGCTTCGGCTGAAATGCCACATACACCCCCGAGTGCAGCGTACACGTACATTTTCCTGCCGAGGATGTTCATAGGGATTATCGATGTATGAGACATTCTGAGTGAATCGGGATTCGGGGTTCTCCACAGGACCTTGCCGGAAGCACAGTCAACTCCGATCATCAGTGCTTTTCCTCCAGGTGCAATAACTGCTACATCATTGTCTATCAGCGGGCACTGACCGCAATAGAATTCAGGTGTAATCCTGCCCCTGACGGTTCCGGGAATGCCATATTCCTTTTCAAGATCGATCGTCCATAAAAGCTTTCCGCTTGCAGGTTCGACGCACATTACATGCGACCGGGGACCAATGGTTACCACATATTTAGCTGTAACTGCCGGTATCGTTCTCGAATATCCGTGATTTCTTTTGAACTCTACGTTGTACCACCTTCTCCAGAGCTCAGTCCCCGAATTAAGCGAAAAGCATCTGAGCATATCAGCTTTCCGTTTTTCATTGTAATCCAGGACATATACCCTGCCATTCAAAATAGCAGGACCTGCATAACCCTCGCCAAGTGCTATCTGCCACTTTATGGGAGGTCCAGCGGTATCCCATGATTCTGCCAGAGGCGTTGTGTCCTTGCTGATATTGTCGAAATCAGCGCCCCTGAATCTGGGCCAGCTGCCCGGAACTGCTTCATCCGGCTTTGCAAGGGTATCAAAAAATTCCCCTATGATCACCGAGTCTGTTGCGGCTTTTTGAGGCGGCCGGTCGTCCATGCCGGGAATACGTTCCGATACTTCATACGAGGGCCGTGCAAGTATCCACCAGAAAAATGCAGCTGCAAAAAGCGCAGCTGCAGTTCCTGTTATAAGATTCCTGCGTTGGATTGGCATGGTCTATCTTTTGTATGCGAGCCGGTTATTTCTCCGTCGATTGTATAACATTTTCCTCAAGTCCTTTCTTACCGGATTTCGGAAACAGGAACTTATACCGGTAACCACGATGGACTCAGAAGGTCACACCGGGAGTTACCATGATGGACTATTTTGCTTTCACTGAATAGACTGCCATGTAATCCCCGTGACGCAGGAATAGTCTTCCTTTATCAATCACAGGATGAGCCCAGTACGGTCCAGAACCTTTAGTAACCTTGAAGGAGCTGATAATATCAAGTTTTTCGCTGTTCGGTCTGACAAGGGCGACGTTTCCGCTTTTTTCCTCGTAGAGATAAAGGAGACCTTCAGCCGATATGACCGAACCCTTGTTGTTCCACTTGGTGATCCACATCGTCTTGCCGGTATTCCAGTCGACACATATCCACCTTCCCATTGAATTGTTATCATGGGTCGAACTGTAGATATAGTTGCCGATAAGGATCATGCCACCGACGTGAGGATTGATCTCAGGATTCTTCCATTCAAGGGTCGGATCGCCGGCTGCACCCAGTTTGATCTTTGCGGCAGTCTGCCCGTAGCCGTTGGCAGCAAATATGTACCCGTCCCTGTAAATAGGCGTGTGAATGTAATTCTTGCCACCCTGCTGGTCGGGATTGACCGATCCGAAGTTGAATTTCCACAGGATCTTGCCATCAGCTGAATTTACGCCAATGATCCAGGTAGGAGTGAGGGTCACTATGATTTTTTTCCCGTCTCTCTCGATAAGAAGCGGATTGACGTACTGGGAACCTTCGTTCAGCGAAGGAGTTTCCCAAATGACTTTTCCGCTCTCGGTGTTAAAAGCAACCATAGCTGCAATATTTCCTCCGGGCGTAACTATGATCTTATCGTCTACAGCAAGGGGCGATTCTGAAATGCCAAACCGCGGAACACTTGCCTTATATTTACTGTAGTAATCGACGGACCATAATATCTTTCCGCCTGTCGAAATGCACGAAAGCTCACCCTGGCCGCTTACAACATAGATCTTCCCCTTGTAAAAAGTTGGAGTACAGCGACTCTCAGGTGAACTGCCGACTGTCGACATATTACCATAATCAATGTCCCACAGTTTTTTCCCCTCCGATGTAAATGCAGTAAGCATATCCTTATTGCCTCTAATACCCGTAATGTAAACCGCATCCGGAGTAACCGTGGCACTCGAATATCCCATTCCGATGCCTGATGCTTCCCATATCAATGCCGGACCACCGTCGGGCCAGCTTTTAAGTAACCCGGTTTCATTATAAATACCGGTACGGCCTGGTCCGCGCCATCCTATTTCCTGTCCGAACAATGTACAGGTAATCATAACCAGCGCCATGGTCATAGTAATCCCGCTTATACTTTTTCTCATACTGTAATTTTTTAGATTAGGACCTGCAATATAAGGAAACCTTTTCAACTAAGAGTTAATGAATGAAAAAAAATGGCTATTGTAGTGTCGGATTGATATTTCCAACAGTCAGTACAGCTTCTCACCGGTTGCAGCTTTGAGCCGGTAATATGCGGTTGCATAATCGACACGGGCTTTCAGAAGCATAAGCCTGCTGGCCGACACTGCAGTGCTGGCATCAAGCAATTCGAGATTGGTTATGGCTCCTGATCTGAAGCTGATTACTGCAAGCTCATATGCCTTTAATGCCTGGTCAAGCTGAAGGGCCGTCTGGTCGATTTTCTGGGATGCAGACCTGAGGTAAGCTTCGGCCTGACTGATATCTGATATGATCAATCTTGATGTGCTTTCAGTTTGAAGGTGAACTGTTTCAATTGCTGATGTCGCCTGAAGAAGATTGTACTTTGTTTTCATGCTGTTAAAAATCGGAACCGACAAGCTCGCACCCACAACATAGTTTGCTTTGATTGTGTTGAGATCGGGAAG
>JBAVOD010000212.1:0-1861 GCA_049691735.1 Bacteroidales bacterium | reverse complement strand
ACATAAACCTGGTCAGATTGCATTTCTGCCTTTTTCACCTGTCCGGATTCTGATACATTGCTCAAGAGGAGTTACGAATATCTTACCATCCCCGACATGACCTTCGTCTCCATTTGTCCGTGCAGATATAAGAATAGCATCGATTGTAATCTGAACGAAGTAGTCATTTACTGCTATTTCGATCTTCAATTTGGGGATCAGGTCGGGGATAATGACCTGCCCTCTGTACATTTCCTCAACCCTTTGCTGGCCATGGCCGGAAACCCGGCTTACAGTAATTCTTTTGATATCGGCTGCAACCAGTGCTTCACGTACCTTGTCGAGCTGAGCTTCTCTGATTATTGCTGTTATAAGCTTCATTTGTAAAAATTTATAGTTTGGTTAACTGGGAGTAAGCATTCCATATCCTTTTTCACCATGGTAAGCTCTGTCAAGGCCAGCCATTTCCTCATCTTCACTGGACTTGAATTTGATGACCATGTTTAAAAAATAGATGATCAGGAAAGTCATTAAAGCTGCAAAAACAATGGTTATGCCAACAGCCAGACTCTGGACTCCAAGCTGATTCCAGATCCCCCATTTGCCATCTGCAGCTGCTGCTGCAGCATCTTTCATCCAGGAGGGCCGGATAAAAAATACGAGGAATATCGCACCTGTGATACCTCCGACACCATGAATCCCAAACGCATCAAGACTGTCGTCATATCCAAGCCTGTTTTTTGCCTGTATAGCTGAATAACAAATAATTGAAGCAAGCGTTCCAAGGACCATTGCCCCGTAAGGTTGCACTACTCCGGCAGCAGGGGTTACGGCCACCAGGCCGGCGAGGATGCCACTGGCAAACCCCAATGCTGTGGCTTTCCCCTGGTGAACACTTTCAATTATGATCCAGGTAAGTGCACCCGCCGCTGCGGCAACCTGCGTAGCAGTCAGTGCCCGGGCTGTGCTTAAACCGCTTGATACGCTGCTACCCGCATTGAATCCAAACCAACCGACCCAGAGCAGTCCTGCGCCAAGCATTGTAATTACAAGGTTATTCGGGCGAATGACCTGGTACGGATACCCCCGGCGCGATCCAAGAAACAATGCGGCAACCAGGCCACTGACTCCGGCAGATATATGTACAACCGTTCCTCCTGCAAAATCAATAGCTCCTTTGGCACCAAGGTTATAAAGGAAACCATCGGATGACCAGACCCAATGACATAAAGGATTGTAAACCAAAAGGCTCCATAATGAAATGAAAATACAATAGGCCCTGAATGAAACCCGTTCAGCAAAAGCGCCTGCGATCAAAGCCGGAGTAATTATTGCAAACTTTCCCTGGAACATTGAAAATACGTATTCAGGGATCTTTGCATCCATTATTTTGTTGTCAATGCCTTTCAGGAAAAAGTAATCGGAATTCCAGCCAAACCAGCCACCCAATACATTTTTACCAAAGCACATGCTGTATCCCACGATCACCCATAAAACACTTATGATCCCCATGGCCACAAAACTATGCATCATGGTCCCAAGTACGTTTTTTGATCTTACAAGGCCTCCATAGAACAATGCCAGTCCGGGTACCATAAGTAACACAAGCGCAGTGGAGGTTAGCATCCAGGCCGTTGCTCCGGTGTCAATCTCCGACCCTTCGGATGCATGTAACCCTGTAATGCCAATAAAGAGAAATGCTAACACCAACAAGCACCTTTTTGAATTCTCTTTCATGTCAGATAGTTTAGATTATAAAAATATATTTTTCAGGACAAACATATAAAATTATGGGGGTATTACAAAGTAAATGTATTAAATTATATTAACTACCTGTATTTAGAGAGGGGTATAACACATAATTGATATATTTTAATTACTA
>JBAVOD010000211.1:0-2195 GCA_049691735.1 Bacteroidales bacterium | reverse complement strand
GACCGTGGATATTGGACTTCAAAGCCGCTGGCTTTGAATTGAAGATCAATATAAATAAAGGAAACAGTGTTAGACCATCAAAATTTAAATTCGGCCTTTATGAAGAAAAGTTGTGTACAAAGATTAGTTTAGGGGGAAAGGGGGTAAAAAAACTGAAACCAGCCTTTTTTACGCTGTACCGTCTTCTCCGACCACTGATAACGGGTGCAGAATTTTAGTAATTTTAAATTCTGTAAAATTCACTGTTTGCCAGATGGATGATAGTAATCATATAACCCCCGATTTTAAAAGGTTGCTTCACGACCAGCGGGAAAGACTGAAGGAACTGGGATGCATCAACCGCACGACATATATCCTTAAAGAAGGTAAGCCGGTTGAAGAGACACTTCAGCAAATAGTCCTTTTCCTGCCCGAAGCATGGCAGTATCCCGAATATACGGTTGCACGGATCAGATACAATGGCAAAACATTCGAATCGGCTGAATTTCAGGAAAGCCGGTGGAAATTTATGCAGGAATTCACCACAATAGACGATGAAAAAGGTATAATAGAGATATTCTATACAAAGGAGTTTGAAAAAGAGGATGAGGGCCCGTTCCTGAAAGAGGAGCGAAACCTGATTGAGAATATTGCGAGCCTTATCACTGGTTACATAAACAGCTACAAGGCAAGGGATATTATCAGGACTGCGTCTGTCTCAAAGAAGGACGAGGATGACTACAGGAAGATTCCCAGCAAAAAGCTCCTGCAGAGATTCCTCGACCGGCATAATGCCGAAAGGGATGTATTTCACGATCTTCAGCCATTCAAGGTCAAAGAGATCCTTCTCGTGGCAAACCTTTACGATGCCTACTCGATTGAAGGCGAAGGCAGGTTCTCTGATTATATGCTCGGCGAATATCACCAGCTCAGCCTGACATCGTTACCCAGGGTTACCGGGGTATCGAGCGAGGAAGAAGCTTTTAACAGGCTTAAAGCCAGGCATTACGACATGGTCATCATTATGATCGGTGTCGACAAGGAAAGCCCTGTAAGGCTCTGCAGGAAGATCAAGGATAAATACCCCTACCTCCCGACATATCTCCTTCTTAATAATCCTTCCGACATCGGATTCGTCAGAAAGCAGAAATCAGCAGGCGTCCCCTTTGATAACTACTTTGTCTGGACCGGCGAATCGAAAGTCTTCTTTGCAATGGTTAAACTGCTTGAAGACAAGGTAAATGTTGAAAACGACACAAAGAGGGGCCTTACCGGGGTCATTCTGATAGTTGAGGATTCGGCCGATTTCTATTCGAGGTATCTGCCGATGCTTTATACCCTTGTGCTTGAACAGACAAGGAGCCTGATTGAGGATGTCTCAACTGACGAAATGTATAAGGTACTGAAACTCAGGGCACGGCCAAAGATCCTTCTCTCCTCGGACTGGGAGAATGCTGCCAATATTTATGAACTGTACAGGAACAACCTTCTGTGTGTCATTTCGGACATGAGGTTTCCCAGGGCGGGAATGGTTAACGACACTGCCGGATATGATTTCCTCCAGATGGTAAAAGCCAGCCAGCCGAACCTGCCAACGGTACTGCAATCATCCGATCCGGGGAATGCCCGGTATGCATATATCCTCAAGTCAATATTCATTAACAAGAATTCGGATAGCCTGCTTCAGGACCTGAAATCATTCATCAGTTACTACCTGGGCTTCGGACACTTTGTTTACCGTGATAACCAGGGACGGCAGATAGCAGTAGCCAGGTCGATGAAGGAATTTGAAGCTTATCTTGAGACTGTACCTGACGATTCTCTTGCTTACCATGCCATGAAGAACCATTTTTCGATGTGGCTCATGGCAAGGGGTGAGGTACAGATCGCAAAGCTCATAAATCCTGTTAAGACTTCCGATTTCAGCAGCCTGAAGGAACTCCGCGAATTTCTTATAAATATTATCCGCAGACGCAGGCAGGAGATGAACAAAGGCAGGGTAATAAACTTTGAGGAGTCGGCAGTTATTGACGAAACCAATGTGGCAAGCATCTCGTCAGGGTCGCTGGGAGGCAAGGGCAGGGGACTTGCATTCATCAATACCCTGATCTACAGCTTCGAACTGGGCAGGCTCATCCCCGGAATTACGATCAAAACCCCTGTTACAGCAATAATCGGGACCGACGAGTTCGATCTGTTCATGGATCGGAATCACC
>JBAVOD010000210.1:0-2119 GCA_049691735.1 Bacteroidales bacterium | reverse complement strand
TGCGGCATCAAAAACATAACCGCTTACAGATACCTTTTGTGAATACCCGTTAGTAACAAGTACAAATAGAGATAAAAATATTATGAACCTCTTAATCAATTGTCTGATACAATTATGACTTTTTCATCGGATGAGTAGCCTGCAAAAATACCGTAGCCACCCTTGATATTTGAATAGAGTTGAATTGGTTCACTCATTCCGCTGAAAATGTCATTTTCCAGGCTGAACAAATAAGCAAACTGTTTCTCCTTGTATCTGAAATAAGATTCTGATATTGATCTGAAAGTAATTTTTAGCTTATAATCACCTTCCCCGGATGTAATAGCATAGTAAACCTTTACTGAACAGGATTTCCCGTCGAACATTTTGTCTGTGAAAATCAGTGTCCCGGGATTATAATCAAGCAATCCTGTTGAGGTGATTATCGGGTCAGAGTTTTTCTTAAACCAGAGTCCGATCATATAGTTATTGATTATGCTTTCGGCGTCTAATTCTACCTCATAAAAGTCTGGTCCGGCCGGATCTGTGAAATCGAGTTTAAGCTCATTAATCAGGAAGCCGTCTTCGTCTGTCATTACCGAACCGGTTAAGGTGCAGTTTTGGATAAAAGTTTTTTCAGGGATGATATCTTCACATAAAACAGAATCCATATCAGGGACGGAGACAATCAGAGAGTAATTCTTACCTCTCTCAGGATTGACATGTGAATAGTAATATCCGCCATCGGGGTAAAGAGTGTCGGTTTTTACATTATTAATCATTAAAATAACAGTTGCATTGTTACACTCAGGGATTGCATTGTCGAGTACTCCAATGCTTTTTGATAAATGCACTTTTATCGGGCTGCCATCTGTAAAAAAACTGTTGACAACTACTTTTGAATCGGCAGGGGGAAGATCTATTTCAATAACTTTTTTGCACGACTGAAAAGAAGTGAGAATAGCAAACAGAGCGATGGCATTAAAAATGGGACGCATTAAAAATTGTAGTTGACTTTATATGAAAGCACAGATTTATTGCCATTTACAAACGGGAGGTTTGAGAATTTGTAGTATAAATCGAAACTGATTTTTTTGCTTTTTGAGTATAAGGTCACACCAGGGGCGGCATATAATCCTAATTTATTACTGCTTAAGCTTGAATGGTCATCTGATGACTTCCATTCCTGAAAATAGTGAGAAAGGTAAGGAGATACTTCCAGGAAACATTGAAGTCTTTTCCCCGATGGAATAGAATACCTTGTGAAAATGCCCGCTCGAATAGAATAGAAGTATGGAAGGTTGGTTTTATTGAAAAAGTACGGGAAGTACACTGATGCTTCAGCGCCCAGTAATAACGGTTCACTAAGTTTATAGCCATAACGAACTCCGACTATAGTATTCATTAAAATACGTTGAAATAAATTCTCATCCAGGTAAGGATTGAGTTGAATTCCAATCTGGTTCCTCCTGAACGATGGTTTTTTAACTTCCTGGGGCAATGCATTGGTAAGAATCAAGAAAAAAATACCTGACGATAATAGAAATGTCTTTTTCATAAGAATTAAAAATAAACAGACCGGGTGTTGCGCACGGTATAGGGCCTATGTATTGGGCGTTCGTGGTTTTTTTAACGTATTTCTATACCAGTTTTCATTATTTCATGAACAAAAGGATTATCTGAAATCAAATCCTCTTTGGACAAAGGATATGGCTCAATCCTTGAATCGAACTTAGATGCCAATAACATAAGTTGTACCTGAACGTCAAACTTGTCTGAATCCTTGAGATTGTCAATAATCAATGCAATATCAATATCACTTTCAGGTCTTTGATTATTTTTTTGCAAATGAACCAAATAAATAAGCAGTCACAAATCCCGGTGTTTGATCTGCCACCATTGAAATATATTGCTTAATTATTTTATCAGTGTTTTTATCCATTGTCTGTTAATCTTAAGGTTTTCAATCCATGTTGCTTTATATTCAGGCCCAACGGCAGTCCATCTGATAGCCTTTATTCTTTTACCTGAAAACAGCCATTAAGAAACTCCTTTTTTGCAATTTCCAATTGAATGGCACCTTCTTTTTACTTTATCAACATTATAACAATCGTTACAAGGGAGAAAAATTTTAAAATTG
>JBAVOD010000209.1:0-3273 GCA_049691735.1 Bacteroidales bacterium | reverse complement strand
CCATAAACGGTAACCCCCGAGCCCGGCTTGCTGGTCTTTCTCGCGTAAAAGTGCAGTTCAGGGGTTGTAAGCCTTTCATACCTGTCGCTCGCAAGATCAAAGTACGAATAGGCAACTGGCGGAACGGTAAAGTCTCCGCTTTGTCTTGGTATAAGCAGGTATTTGAAGCTTTTCTGACCCGACGTACCGCTTACACTGTTTTTCAGATTATCAGTGATCTCCGGATCATACACTTCGACGCCTGACGGAAGGTCAACTTTGGGCGCATTTGCCAGCTTGAGGTTTCCGTTTCCCGAAACGGTGACTATGAGATTGAGGGCGTCATCAACGTTCACACTATCCTTGTCAAGCTTTGCACTCAGGTTCGCTTTTCCGACAATTCCTGAAAAGTTCTGTGGCTGGACACCCGGCAAAGGGTCGACTTTCACTTTCAGGGGCTTGCTTTCTATCACCCTCGGAACAGTTGTGAAGTTAGAGAAGAAATCGCCAAAGAAAGGATCAGACTGACTCGATTTCTGTTGCACAAGGACTGAAATCTGGACCGGATCAATGTTTATCTCGCCTGTTACCTGCGGATAAAGGAGGAATTGCTGTATGATGCCTGTTCCATAAATGGAACCGTTGACGTTTTCCTGCCTGAGCGAGGTCAGGGGAGGTGTATCCAGGTCTGTCCTGAGGAATCCCTCAAAGTCAGGGAATTTGATCTCATTTATACCTGAAATATTGACCTTTGTGTAGATCTTAACTGTTGCCAGAATTGCCTGCCCGAGGTAAACCTGCCTCTTATTAAGTGTAAGGTTCACGAACAGATCTTCTCCGGGATCCCCGACGTCTTCATTTTCCTGATCGTTACCGGTGCCGGCCTGGACGTTCTGTTGGGTGGCATTGCCTCCGATAACCTCAATTTCGACAGGTTCCGAGTTGTATGATTTGTTTTTTACGCTTACGGTAGCCGGCTCGATTGTGAATTTGCCCTCTTTTTTCGGCTGGAGGTAGTACACGTACGAATATGATGTTTCCCTGGAGATTTTACCATTGATTATTTGTGTGCTTGAGCTATAGGAGGTCTGGGGACCGGCCAGCACATGAAAGTCATGAAGCGGAGGAGCGGTGAAATCGCCGCTGCCTGAATTTACCGTCCATGAAATACTGAATTGCTGGCCCATACGCACCACTCCGGGATATTCAGCCTTTACGGTTATGTCCTGCCCGGCTGCCAAAACAGGCAGTGCAGCAATCAGTTGTACTAATATAATTGTTCTGATCTTCATATAAACTTCACTCCTTACCAGTTTTCAAGGCTCCTCTCTTTTTCTTTGGCTGCTCTGGCAAGCTCAACCTTTTTCTGGACATCCTTTTCATCATTTGCAATTGCATTAAGCAACCGTTCGGCATCCGCCTTCGAGATTGCCTGCTGATTCTGTTGCTGTTGTTTCTGGTTGTCCTGCTTCTGATCCTGATTTTCCTTCTGGTCCTGATCCTTGTTTTCCTGGTCTTTCTTGTTCTGATCCTGTTTTTGCTGCTGTTGCTGCTGTTGTTGTTGCTGCTTCTGCTGTTCCTGCTTTTTCAGGAGATCCTGTGCATATGCCAGGTTATATTTTGCCTCCATGTTGCCGGGCTTCAGTATCAGCGAGTTTTCATAAGCCTCAATGCTTTCCTTCAGCTTGTTAGCCATAAGATATGAATTTCCGAGGTTATACAGTGCTGAAGATTTCTTTGCCTTGTTTTCATACATGCCTGAATTCTCGCTGAACTGCTTTCCGGCATCCTCAAATTTCTTCTGCTTGTACAGGGCATCTCCCAGGTTGAACACTGCATCTGAATATGTCTTGTTCTTATCAAGAGCCCGCCTGTACAGAATTTCCGAATCAGGGTACTTGCTCTTTTCGTAATCGCGGTTGCCCTGCCTGATAAACTTATTTTCTCCCTGTGCCTTCAGCAGGCATGGCAGCATCAAAATAGCCGCAAGAATCATGTATATCTTTTTCCGCTCAGTTTTCATTGTTTTTAACGTTATTCGAGACATACAAATTATGCCTCAGACCTTAAACCTGAACAGCCTTATGCTGGCAAATTTCCTGTTTTTCCGGCTCATAACCAAAAAATCAGCTACAAGAAGCAGCAGTGCGATCCCTGCAAAGATCTGGAATTGATCATTATACTCAGTATACATTGTACTTTCAAGATCCTGTTTTGTCATCTTCTGGATGTTACTGTAAATTTCTTCCAGACCGATGTTCGAATTATTGGCCCTGACATAATTTCCGCCCGTTGCCATTGCAATCTTCTTGAGAATATCTTCATCAAGTTTGGTTATAACAACCGATCCGTTCCTGTCCTTGAGATAATCGCGCCTTCCGTTGATTGTAATGGGTATCGGCACCCCATCAGGAGTTCCGATGCCTATCGTATATATCACTATTCCGGCTTTTGCCGCCTCCTCCGCTGCTCCCACCGGATCATCTTCATGGTTTTCGCCGTCGGATATTATTATCATTGCTTTGCTTTTCCCCTCACCAGGGCAGAATGACCTCATTCCAAGTTCTATTGCCGACCCGATGGCCGTACCCTGTTTTGGTACGATGTCCGGCGTTATTGCATCAAGGAACATTTTTGCCGACACATAATCGGTTGTAATCGGCACCTGGGTATAGGCATCACCTGCAAAAACTATCAGACCGATCCTGTCATTCTGCAACCTGTCGATGAGCCTCGAGATAGCCTGTTTTGCCCTGTCAAGCCTGTTGGGTTGTATATCCTCTGCAAGCATCGAATTGCTGACATCCAGGGCAATTATAACCTCAATTCCCTGCTTCTTTACCTCCTCGAGCTTTGACCCGAACTGTGGCCTCGCCAGTGCAATCGTCATTGCTGCAACGGCAGTCAGCAACAGAATGAATTTAATAACAGGCCTGATACCCGACCTTTCGGGCAGCAGCTTGTCGATAAGCACCGGATTTCCCAGTTTCTTAAGTGCATTCTTCCTTCTCAGGCTGCTGATGACAAAAAGCACAACCATGGCAGGAAGCAGAAGCAACAGGTAGAGGAAATCAGGATTTGCAAATCTGAACAGCTGCATATTACTTTCCGGTTTTATGTAAGGCTCCTGAGCAATGTATTCCTGAGCAGCAACTCAATTGCAATCAGGAGAAATGCTATAATGGCAGGAACCAAGTATTTATCATCCTTTCTTACCAATTGTTTTACATTGATCTTCGACTTTTCGAGCTGATCAATTTCATGATAGACCTCTGAAAGTGTCCGATTATCAGT
>JBAVOD010000208.1:0-29845 GCA_049691735.1 Bacteroidales bacterium | reverse complement strand
GCGTCAGGCACCGACGAGCAGATAACCCGTGACGTCGCCGACGACCTCAATCCGTCATACCTGAAAAGCTCTCCGGGTGAAATTATCTTCTCCTCCAACCGGCTGAGCGACACTCTTACCAACACTGCTGATCCGGCTGAAAAGGTTGCACCAACGTACGACCTGTTTATATACGATGTTGAGAAGAAAAACAACGTCCTGACCAGGATGACTGAAGGACAATATACAAGCAGATACCTGGCTGGTGAACTGGGCAGGAACAGGTTCGCATATGTGGGCGACAAGACCGGCATTCTGAACCGTTTCACGGCAGTATTCGACAGCTCGGTCAGCTATATTGATACTGCCACTCATTACAGGTATTTTATATCATCAACCCCTGTGACAAATTACGGGACCAATATCCTTAACCAATCAGTGCTTAATGGCTCTGACTCATATGGTGAGGTTGTTTACAGTAAAGGCAAGTATAGTGTCAGAAAAAATTCATCCGGAGGCCTGATGCCAATACCTGAGAGTGATCTTGTAAAAAGTGTCTTCCGGAAGGAACAGGATATTGCACTGCATAAAGCCGACAGCATCGAACAAATAAGAAAGTGGCTTATTGCTGAAGACAAAAAGAGAAGGGACACCCTTACCAAACCACTCTATGAGTATTACCAGAAGAACGAGCCAATCGACATTGCCCATTATATTTTCGAAAAGGAAAAGATGAACTTTTATGAGCAGCAGTGGCGCAAAAAGTACATGAACATCGATCTTGATACCGGCAGGCTCAGAATGCCCCTTATAAGGATCTATGAAACCTCCTTCTACAACAGTTATATTGCGAACCAGATCGATTTTACATTCCTTAATAACTCATACCAGGTATTTAACGGGGGTGGTTCATATTTTAATCCGGGGATAAATATGCTCACACGGTTCGGTATCATTGATCTTTTCGAGGACTACAGGCTGACAGGAGGCTTCAGATTCTCAGGTAATTTCGACAGCAATGAGTACCTGCTCAGCATTGAGAATCTGAAAGGCATATTCGACAAACAGCTTATCTTTTACAGGCAGGCATACTTTTCCACCGACGGTTATTATTATTATAAAACCTTCACACATACCGTTTATCTTACATATTCTAAACCCATTACACCGGTGCTTGCCGTCAAGGGGACCCTGTCGTACAGGAACGACAGGCAGGTCATGCTTGCCCAGGATCTTACCTCCCTGAATACAGCCTCACAAACAAAACATTGGGGAAGCTTTAAAGGTGAAGTCATTTTCGATAACACACGTAAGAGAAGCATAAATATTTATTACGGAACAAGGTTTAAGATCTTTGGTGAGTACTACAGGCAGATCACAAGCAAACGCTCCGATATGTTTGTTATTGGCGGCGATTTCAGGAAATATACAAAGATCCACAGGGAGCTTATCTGGGCCAATCGTTTCGCTGCAAGCACATCGTTCGGACCCACAAAGCTTGTCTACTATCTCGGAGGAGTTGACAACTGGATGGGCTACCTGTTCAACAAATATCCGATGTTCGATAATACAGTACCGGTAAGCTCCAGAGAGAACTATGGTTTCCAGGCTCTTGCCACAAATATGAGGGGTTTTACTCAGAATGCAAGGAACGGTAACAGCTTCATGCTTATCAACAGTGAGGTCAGGTGGCCCTTCGTAAGATACATTGCCGGCCATCCGCTTAAATCGAATTTCCTTAACAGCCTGCAGATAGTAGGTTTCGGCGATATCGGCACTGCCTGGACCGGCCCCAATCCCTGGTCAGGTAAGAACGCCTATGATATTGAAACTTACATAAGCGGACCTGTTACCGTGACACTCGATTCGGAAAGGAACCCGATTATTGAAGGTTTCGGAGCAGGGCTCAGGGCTCAGGTTATGGGATATTTCATTAGGGCTGACTGGGCCTGGGGAGTCGAAAACGGTTTTCTGCTGCCAAGGATCTTCTACCTGTCGTTCAGCCTCGACTTCTAAACGAAGGCCGGTGAAACCTGAAAAGAGCTCAGACGATTGTCATAATAATTGCCTCTATACTTTTTCATTTAAAAAAAATGCAATAAGTTTGCAGCATCTTTGATCGTAATAACTATTAATAAATAACAAAATGGCTTACAAAATCAATGAAGATTGTACTGCTTGCGGAACTTGCATAGACGAATGTCCGGTTGAAGCAATATCAGAGGGAGATATATATAAAATTGATCCGGACACCTGCACTGAGTGCGGTGCCTGCGCTGATGTCTGCCCGGTAGAGGCAATCCATCCCGCTGAATAGCATAAAATCTTAAAAATTCAGGAAGCCGTCTCAGAACATAATTGAGATGGCTTTTTTAATTTGCCGGTTGCGAGGTACGGGTTGCTGGGTGGTGCGGCAGGCAGGAGTTTATTGCGGACTGTACCTGGCTTTCTCAAGGATTCCCTGAATATCAGTATTGTTCATAAGATCACTGAGGGTGACACCCGGATTTTTCATCATATATGATTCCACTATTCTGAATCCGGTCCAGACGGCTGCCCTGCCAGGCGATTCATTTGTAAAGTAGCTTGTAAAAGGTGCCTCTCCAACCAGCTTCCTGATTATGAACTGATCGGTTTTGAATACAAGATCATTTTCGATTAGATACTGCCACATCAGTCCCTCATTGTTCCTGCAGAACTTCAACTGTCCCGGAGTAAAGCCGAATATGATTTCATCGGATTGATCCGGTAGCATGCACTTTTCAAAATACTTGAGCTTGCCCTCGTGGATTATTTCAGCAAGGACATTCTGTGCCGGATACTTCATAGCCGAAAAGTCCCATTCCGATGCAGCCCATGCATACATGCAATCGGGGACAACATAAAGCGGGGTCATCTTTGCTGATATGTAGCTGTAAATTTGAAGCTCGGGGTAAAAAGTGCAGTCTGCACCCAGGTATCTGTCAAGTCCGATTCCGAGAACAGAATCGCCTGCAATAATGCTGCTGTTGAAGCCTGTAATACAGGAATAAACCCTCGGAACTGACCTGTCAGGGAAATAATACAGGTAATGCCTGAATGCTTCCTCCAGCTCCTTTTCAACGGGATTCAGGTCAGGAAATATCTTCATTGTCTGTGCATAGACCTCGTTGTTCTGTCTGTCGGTGCAGAAGCTGACTATGAAATCTGAAAATCCGGGATCATTTATATCCCCGGCATTGATCACAAAGCTGAAAAGACGGAGAAAGCTCTTGTAGCCGGCTTTCAGTTCCGGCACTTTTGCCGCTATTTCATCAGGCTGAAGAGTGAAGAGGTCCTTTTCAAGCCGACTGATCTTAATACTGGCCCCGATTGAAGATACATTGACACTGTAATGATTTTTTTTACAGCCTGTCAGTCCGGTAATTAAGAGCAGCACCAAAAGGAATTTCAGACATCCAACTTTCATAGAATGGTTTTAATTGCCAAAATTAGATACTTTTAGTCTAACAGCAACACTTTAAACGTTAATTGGATTAGCTTATTATTTGCTAATTTTGATTTCTGAAATTCATGTATATAATACAATTAAGGATTTTATTGCGATCACCGCGTAATTGACTTTATCATGAAATCGATTAAGCTCATAATTAAATCGAAACGGTCAGTGCTGATACTGACCCTGTTACTTGCTTCCACAACCCTGACAATGGCCCAGAATTACAGGTTCGGTGCATATATTAGCCCCCTGTTATCCTGGTTCAGGACCGACCTGAAAGAAGTCAGGAATGAAGGTGCAAGGGCAGGTTACGACCTTGGAATAAGGCTCGAAAAACCGCTCAGCGAGTTCGCATCTCTTACCGGAGGATTAAGCCTGAAAACTTCAGGTGGCAGGCTGGTAAGCAACTCCTCGTCTACGTTCTGGTTCCCCGATTATAGCGTGGCTGTGGCTGCAGGCGAGCCTGTTATCTATAAGATCAGTTACCTGTCGGTCCCTGTCGGAATAAAACTCAGAACGCGCGAAAATGGGTATCTCACATATTTTGCCGAACCAGGCCTCGATCCGGCGGTGGTTGTTTCAGGGAAGGTTGATATTCCTTCAATTGATATAAAGGGAATGAGAGCAATGACCGAGATCACCAGGTTCAATATCGGTTATCACGTGAACGGCGGGATAGAATACTCGATAAACGGATCTACATCCCTTGTGCTCGGTGCAGGCTTCGAAAGCACATTCTTCGACGTTACAAGAGACAGAGGTGACCAGGAGGAGGACCGGACAGTACAGAGATTCCTGAAATTCATATTCGGCATTAATTTCTAATATTGGATAAATGAGAATTACAGTTGCGCAGCTTGATTACCATATCGGGAACTTCGAAGGGAATGCCGGCAAGATCCTTACCGCTATCGGCAAAGCAAGGGCTGATGGATCGGAACTTGTTATTTTCTCCGAGCTGTGCATATGCGGGTATCCTCCCCTCGATCTTCTCGACCATGAGGATTTTGTTGAGAAGTGTAACGAAACAGTAAACCGGATTGCTGCTCAGTGCAAAGGGATTACAGCAATAGTCGGCTCCCCGGTATTTAACAGGAAACCTGAAGGAAAAAAGCTTTACAATTCAGCTCTGGTACTTTCAGAAGGGAAAATAATACATGCCGTAAACAAGGCACTTCTGCCAACCTATGACATATTCGATGAATACAGGTATTTTGAACCTGAGAAAAGTTTTTCAGTTTTCAGTCTGAACGGGGTTAAGATAGCGCTCACAATTTGCGAGGACCTGTGGGATGAACAGCCATTCGATAACAAGTTCGAAAAATCGCGGCTTTACACTATTTCACCGATGGAAGAACTTTCAAAGCAGAAGCCCGACTTTGTTATAAATATTTCAGCATCTCCTTTTTCGTATACAAAAATAGAGGCTAGAAAAAACATATTTATTTCAAAAGCAATCAGATACAGGATACCAGTCATTTCAGTAAACCAGACCGGTGCCAATACACAGCTCATCTTTGATGGTGCCTCAATGCTGGTGACCAGGGAGGGAAAGATCTTCCGCCAGCTTGATTATTTTGAAGAGGCAATTGAAACATTCGCCCTTGAGGAACTGATGTCGGGTAAATTCTCTCCACCAAAGCCGGCCCCTGATCCTGTAGTGTTGATACATAAAGCACTCATTACCGGCGTACGTGATTATTTTTCAAAGAGCGGATTCACGAAATGCATAGTGGGACTATCGGGCGGTCTTGATTCAGCTGTATGCACCTGCCTTGCTGCCGAAGCACTTGGCAGCAGCAATGTCAATGCACTGCTGATGCCCTCGAGGTATTCGTCGGAACACTCTGTAAGTGACGCAGTTTCGCTTGCAGTGAAGCTTGGCGTTGAATATAAAATAGTGAGCATTGAAGCTGCCTTCCGGGCATTTGAGGAAACTCTTGCATCTTCATTCAAAGGGCGTGAAAGCGATATTGCCGAGGAGAACATACAGGCAAGGATCAGGGCAGTTCTGCTTATGGCTTTTGCAAATAAATTCGGTTTCATCCTTCTTAATACATCGAATAAAAGTGAAGCCGCAGTAGGGTACGGGACACTCTACGGCGACATGGCAGGCGGATTATCGGTCATCGGGGATGTTTATAAGACCGACGTTTACAGGCTTGCCAATTATATCAACAGGGAAAAGGAGATTATACCTCAGAATATCATCGGCAAACTCCCGTCAGCTGAATTAAAACCCGGCCAGCTCGACACGGATTCTCTTCCGGAGTACAGGATACTCGATTCAATACTTCACCAGTATATTGAACTGCAAAGGTCTGCAAGTGAAATAGAGCTTGATGGTTATGATAGTTCAGTTGTCGACAGGGTAATTAAAATGATCAATTATAATGAGTTTAAACGATATCAGGCTGCGCCTGTCCTGAGGATCTCCTCAAAGGCTTTCGGTGAAGGGAGGAAGATGCCACTCGTGGCAAAATACTGATAAGTTGCCTGAATTTCTCTGAATTTAAATGCGTTGAGGTCAAAACCCTTTTCTTCAAAGCTTCTTTTATTATCTTTGGGATATTATCAGTCAGCTTATTGACATGCAATATTCAAATCCATTCATTGAACTTTGTCTCGAAGGTCCCTCATCAGTTTTCAAAGGGCTCACCCCGGAAGAGAAGGAAACTCTGGATAAGCATCACACGCTTGTAAGCTTTGAAAAGACCAGCCTGATTGCCGGAGAGGGCTCAAGAACACGCGGCCTGATGTGCCTTGCATCGGGCAAAGCCAAGGTTTTCAGTACAGGAGTTGGCAACAGGGAGCAGATCATCAAAATGCTCAGGCCGCAGAATTTTATAAATTACAGGGCTCTTTATTCGGATACGCCTCATCCTTTCTCAGTTGCAGCCATTGAAAAGTCATCTGTTGTGATATTTGAAAAACATACTCTGTCGGGCATCCTGAGGCAGAATTCTGATCTTGTCATCAGATTCCTTAAGATCATTTCCGAAGATCTGATGTTCACCGACAGCAGGCTGATGTCCCTTACCCAGAAGCACGTCAGGGGAAGAGTGGCGGAATCGGTACTGCTTCTCCGCGACACTTATGGCCTTGAAACTGACGAACAGACTCTGAGGGTATTGCTCACGAGAGAGGATTTTGCGCATCTGTCGAACATGACTACATCAAATGCGATCAGGACCCTATCGAACCTGGTTGCCGAAGGTATCCTCGCCATCGAAGGCAGGAAGATCAGTATACTCGATACCGATAAACTACTTGAAATAAGCCGGTCGGGGCAGTAGTCCCAGGTCACTCCCTGAAAAATACCCGTTTGACCCTTGCGGCAATTGAAGTCAGAATTTCATAGGGAATGGTCTCACACTGAGCGGCAAGCTCCTCAATGCTTATGTGCTCTCCGAATATTTCAGCTTCATCACCTTCACCGGCTGCCAATCCGGTAACATCGGCCATGCACATATCCATGCAGATATTCCCGATAAGCGGTACCCGTCGCCCGCCTATGAAAAGATTTCCGTTCCTGTTTCCCAGCTTCCTTCGCAGCCCGTCGGCATATCCAACCGGGAGGATGGCAATCTCGCGTTCTTTTTCCGATACATCGGCGCAACCATACCCGACAGGTTCGCCCGGAGGAATTCTTTTGATCTGCGAGATCCTTGTCCTGAACCGGCTTGCAGGCTTAAGTGTCAGTCCCTCATAGGTTCCTGCTCCATAAATCCCGATCCCCGGCCTGACCATTTCGAACTGGTATTCGGGAAACCTTGCAATGCCTGAGGTATTGAGCAGATGCCTTATGATCGGATAACCCAGTGCTTCCCTGAGGTTGCCGGCTGCCCTGATAAAAACTTCCGCCTGGTGGTGCGTAAACCGGTCAAGCGACGGATCGTCACTTGCAGCAAGATGAGAAAAGACTGACGCCACTTTTATCGAATCAAATTCCTTAACTCTTGAAATAAGCATGCCGATATCTTCGTGCATAAAGCCAAGCCGGTGCATGCCCGAATCGATCTTCAGGTGTACGGGGTACTGGTAAAGACCATGCCTCGATGCAGTTCGTGCAAACGTTTCAAGTGTCGAAAAGCTGTAAAGTTCAGGTTCAAGGTTATACCTTATCATAAGCTCTGCCGCCGAAGGATCGGGATTCATTATCATCAACGGTATGGAAACGCCTGCGTTCCTGAGTTCAACACCTTCATCAGCATAGGCGACTCCAAGGTAACTTATCCTGTGATACTCAAGTATCCCGGCAATTTCGGCAGGGCCTGCCCCATAGGCAAATGCCTTGACCATGGCCATAATCCGCGTTCCGTCATTAAGATTCCTCCTGATCTCATTCAGATTGTGTGAGATCGCATCAAGATTGATTTCAAGCACAGTAGTATGTATTTGATGCTCCAGCAGCTTGCCGATCTTTTCAAGCTCAAAGACCCTTGCTCCTTTCAGAAGGATCATTTCATTGCTGAATCCGAGGGTTGCGAGGTTCCTGATAACATCATCGGTAGAGTCAAAGAATCGGGCTCTCACTCCGAACAGGGAGGAGTTTCTTTTAAGTGCCGGACCTATGCCGATAAATTTATCTATTCCGGTTTTAATGACGAGATCAGCCACTTCACCATACAATTCCCGTTCATTTCGCCCGCTCTCGACAAAATCTGAAAGTATCAGGGTGGAATTCCTGTTATTCTGCGACCTGAGGAATTCAATTGCCATCCTGAGCGATCCGGGATCGGAGTTATAATAATCCTCTATAAGGTAGCAGTTGTTGATGCCGCTCTTAAGTTCCATCCTCATTGCAACAGATGTAAGACCTGCCAGTCCGTTCCTTACCAGATCCATATCGGTCCCGAGGGCCAGGCATGCCGCTGCAACAGTGATTGCATTTTCAACGGAAGCACGGTCAGTGAACGGAATTTCAGCCTCCGTCGTGGTTCCCCCGTGATGGATTTCAAGCACGGTGTGATTCCATGTACCCCTCCTGCATTTCACATACACCGAAGCCTCACGGTCCCTGAGTGACCAGTCAATGAGTTTCCTGAATTTCAGATCAGGGTCATTAAGTATGAGATCCCTTACCAGACGCTGATCGCGGCAGAATATTATCATTGAGGCATCGGCAAAAAGGAGCAGCTTCTCCCTTGCCTTATCCTCCGCATCCCTGAAATTCTCACCATGGGCATCACCAATGTTCGTAATAATGCCTGTATCGGGACGGATTATCATCCGAAGTTTTTCCATTTCACCGGGCTGGGAAATGCCGGCTTCAATTATTCCATACCTGAATTTATCATCGAGCTTCCATACCGACAGCGGAACGCCTATCTGTGAATTATAGCTTTTGGGGCTTCTGACAACAGGTGTCGTCCTCCCCAGTATGTCGGCCAGCCATTCCTTCACTATTGTTTTGCCTGTGCTTCCTGTTACCGCGATCACCTTTGTGCTGACCGAAGCCCTTTTAAAAGTTGCAAGCATCTGCAAAGCCCCGACAGTATCGGGGGTGATGATGAACGCTGCATCGTTAAAAATGCCCCCGGGCCGGGAACTCACTATGAATACCCTTATTCCCTTCCTGTACAGAGGTTCAATGAACAGATGTCCGTCGTGATTCTTTCCCCTGATAGCAATGAAAGCCGCATTGTCGGTAAAGCTTGTCTGCCTGCTGTCGGTTATAAGTTCAGTTACGGCAAGGCCGCCCGGTCCTTCGAGGCTGCCACCTGTTATTTCAGCAATCCTTGATGATGTAAAATTCACTTCAGCTCTTATTTAACGCTTCATTATAACACTTTCTGCAGAGTGGTTCATATATGTCCTTTTCGCCAAGCAGTACCACCTGGGCTTCGTCTGATTTCCTGTATGAATACTGCGCCAGATTCCCGCATCTGACACATATTGCATGGACTTTCGTAATGTATTCCGCAACCGATAGCAAACCAGGTATCGGGCCAAACGGATTCCCCATGAAATCCATATCCAGCCCGGTTACGATAACCCTTACCCCTCTGTTGGCCAGAGTATTGCATACATCGATCAGGGAATCGTCGAAAAACTGGGCTTCATCTATTCCGACTACATCTGCATTGTCGGAATAGAGAAGCATGGCCGAGGGGTTATCGACCGGAGTCGAGACAAATGATTTTTCATCATGCGATACAACCCTGTTCTCGGAATATCTTTTATCAATGCCAGGCTTGAAGATTTCAACTTTCAGGCCGGCGAACTGTGCCCTGCGGAGCCTCCTTAACAGCTCCTCGGTCTTACCCGAGAACATTGATCCGGTGATAATCTCGACCGATCCCCTCCTTGCTTTTTCCCCAAATACGTTCTCAAGAAAATCCATGACTTTTAATGCAAGTTCCTGAATGCTAAATGTAGTTTTATCCCGTTATGTCTTAAGGAATAATATTTACTTTTGCAAAATAAGGAAATGGTTTGCTAATAATCACCCGGTTCTATGGATTTAAACTCTACGATCGACATAATTATCAAAGATCTTAACGAAGCAAGGGAGATAATTGATGACCTGAAAAAATATCCCGGCGTTCCGGCTTTGCAGGTTGAACTTGCAAAATCTAAGTGTAAAAGTGCGTCGGAGGTTATTGCACTTTTTAAGGACCTACCGCCAAAGGCTGCCGATACAAAGGAGAGTGCTCTCCCTGAAAGTAAAGCTGAAATTCAGAAGCCCGAGGTAAAGGTTGAACCTTCTCACACAAGAGAGCCCGAAGAGAAGAAGAAAGAACTTATTCAGCCCGTCGTTCAGGAACATGTTCCGGAGACGCCGGAAATACCGGTAAAGGAGCCCAAAAAATATCATGAGAGCGCAATACTTGCCGATCAGTTCAGCAACAGGCCGGCGAGTTTCAATGAGGAGCTTGAAAGCATGAAGCATGGTGATGATATTTCGGAAATACTTAAGACACAGCCAATTGCAAGCCTGTCAGATGCCATAGGGATAAATGACAAGTTCCTTTTCATGAGAGAAATCTTCAATGGCGACATTGAATTGTACAACAGGACAATAGCTGAACTCGATTCGGTTGTCACACTGCATGATGCGACACATATTTTATCAGGCCACATCGGTGATAAAGGCGAAAATGATGCTGCCCGGCAGCTCCAGTTTCTCCTGAAACGCAAGTTTACTTCAAATGAGTAAGCTTTTCCTGGTTCCGACTCCAATTGGCAACCTGAGGGATATCACATACAGAGCTGTGGAGGTCCTTAATGATGCAGACCTGATCCTTGCCGAGGACACCAGGCATGCAGGAAAACTGCTGTCACATTACGGGATCAAAACATCCCTGCAGTCGCATCATATGTTTAATGAACACAGAAGCGTGGACTCTGTATGTTCCAGGATCCTCTCGGGCCTAAAAGTGGCATTGATAACCGATGCCGGGACGCCGGGAATTTCAGATCCGGGATTCCTGCTTGTCAGGACCTGCATCGAAAAGGGTATTGTTGTCGAGACCCTCCCCGGTCCTACAGCTTTTGTTCCGGCACTTGTCAATTCCGGCCTTCCGTGCGAGCGGTTCTGCTTTGAGGGGTTCCTGCCACCTAAGAAAGGCAGAAATAAAAGACTTGCAGCACTCGCCAATGAGCCAAGGACAATGGTATTTTATGAATCACCTTTCAGGCTCGTCAGGACACTTACTGACCTGGCCGGTACTTTCGGGCCCGACCGTTCCGCATGTGTTTCGAGAGAACTTACAAAAGTATTTGAGGAGAACATCAGGGGGACACTCGCGTCCATTGCTGAGCATTATACAAGCAATCCGCCTAAGGGCGAGATAGTGATCACTGTTGCCGGAAAAAGAGAATGAATCTGTAATTTATACGCGATCATATATTTATCATGAATCTTAGGATCGGTCTCGGGTTGATCTTTTTTCTTTTATCGTTCTGCTCCGGCGCACAGGTGCTTAAGGGAAGGATAACTGACAAAGCAGGTCAGCCGGTCGCGTATGCTACAGTTTACATCAGGGAACTCAGGCAGGGAACAACTTCGAACACAAAAGGTAACTATGAGATCAGGCTGCCTGCCGGAAAGTATATGGTCCTCTACCAGAGCCTCAGCTATGAGCCGGTTTTCACCGGCATCGAACTGCGGAACGATACTGTGGTCCGCAATGTGATACTGACCGAACAGTATTATGAGGTCCCCGAAGTAAAAATATCAGCCACAGGCGAAGACCCTGCATACCCGATAATGAGGCGCGTAATCGGACTTGCTCCTTTTTACCTGAATTACATAAAATCGTACAAAGCCGATGTTTACCTTAAAGGTGATCTCCATATTAAAAGGATCCCGAAGATAATCCAGAGATCGATAAAAGCTGAGGCAAGAAGAAATTCTGACGACAGATCAATAAGCAGCAATCAGATAAAAGAGGGGGATTTTTATATAATGGAATCATTTAACGAAATCACCTTTACGGCGCCCGACAAATACGTTCAGAGAGTGATATCTTCCAAAAGCACATTCCCCGAGCAGGGGAATGATATATCACCCATGGATTACATCCAGGCCAGCTTTTATCAGCCTGTTATTGCCGATATAGCTGTTTCGCCACTCTCTCCTTCGGCGTTTTCATATTACAGGTTCAAATATCTGGGAGCCTCCAGGCAGGCCGGTTACACAGTCGACAAAATAGAGGTCACCCCGAAACGCAAAAGCCAGCAGGTTTTTTCGGGTACCATATTTATTATTGACGGTCTGTGGTGCCTTCAAAGCGTCGATCTTGAGAACGAGAATCTTATTGGGACGATCAGGGTAAAACAGCTTTTCGTACCCGTTCAGGACGATATCTGGATGCCTGTAAGTCACAACTTCGAAGTTAATATCGGCATAATGGGTTTCAGAGCCGACGTAACATATGGAAGCTCGGTAAAATATCTTGAGGTCACCCCGAACCTGGCCCTGAAAAAACCTGACCCTCTTACCGGCAGTTATTCTGCAGGATACGCCGTTACCGACACCGGGATGACAAAAACAAAAAAACAGATCGAGACAATACTTCAGAAAGAGGATCTCTCAAACAGGGATATGGTCAGGCTCTCAAATCTGATGAAGAAGGAATCGGCGGAAACGGTGCCTGACAGCATTAAGAAAAACCTTGAGATCAGGGAAACGACAACACGGATTGTTGAAAAGGATGCCGGCAAAAAAGACAGTGCCTGGTGGGCAGATATAAGGCCGATCCCGCTCTCGGAGGTTGAGCTTAAGAGTATTAAGACCAGCGATAGCCTCAGGTCGGCAACCCTGAAAATAAAACGTTCACCTGCTGATACCATAGGTACCGGAGGCAAGCGCAGTAAAAGCCGTGCCGGAAGGGTGGTAAGGGACGTTGCCTCCGGTCATACCTGGTCGGATACAACGGGATTCCGCTTTTCCTTTGGCGGACTGCTAAACCTCAAAAGCCTGAGCTTTAATACCGTTGATGGCTTTGTTTACGGCACCGATTTCAGGCTGTCAAAAAATTTCGACCATGGTTCCCTTGGTATTTATCCCGATATCCGTTATGCTTTCAGCAGGCAAAGCCTGATGTGGAGGACAAATGTCAATTATTCGGCCGGAGGGAAGCACCAGGGACAGGTATTTCTGCGTACAGGTATGACCAGCAGGGATTTTAATAATGCGGGCGGGATCAACCCGCTTCTGAACAGCGTTTACTCACTCTTCCTGAAAAGGAATTATCTGAAGCTCTATGGAAGTGATTACATTACCGCAGGATATGCCAGAGAACTTTTCAACGGACTCAGAGCTGAAGTCAGCGCCGGTTATGAGAACCGTAAGATACTTCAGAATACGACATATTATTCATTTATCAGATCTTCACGGGAATATACCGATAACGTACCTGTTAACAAATTCATTCAGGGAGATGTCTTCCTTATTGATTCTTTGAGAAGCCAGCACCATTTTGAGTTTCTTGCCCGGATCAAATACACCCCGTACCAGAGGTACAGGATACATGACGGCAACAGGATCCCGGCAGGTTCAGACTGGCCGGTATTCACCTTCACCTGGAAGCATGGGATCAATCACATTCCCGGTAATCCCCGTATGGATACTCATTTCGATATGCTCGGGCTTGAAGTTGAACAGCGGCGCGAGCTCGGAGCATTCCGTGAATTCAGATGGCAGGTAAGGACGGGCGGTTTCGCCGACAACCGTAATATTGAGTTTTTTGATTACTTCCATTTCAACACCCAGCCAACTCTCCTGCTCCTTAATGACTATCAGAATGCATTCATGCTGCCTGCATTCTATTCACTCGGGACGCCGGAACTGTTTGGCGAAGCTCATTTTAAATACAAAACACCTTACCTCCTGCTCAAATATCTGCCGGGACTGAGCAATACCCTCATCCGTGAGAATCTTTCACTCTCATTCCTGGGATCAAGGTACAGCCCCGTCTATACCGAATTAGGCTATTCTATGAGCGAGATCTTCCTGATTGGTGAAGCTGGTATTTATGCAGGATTCGACGGATTAAAGTACAGGAGCGCCGGTTTCAAAATAGTATTCAGGTTCAACTAGGCAAATGGCGGCTCACTGAGCATATCCGATTCCTGGTCAAATCCTCTCCCCACCCTTCTGAGATTGTCGCGGTTCATTTTAGAGCCAAGGGTAATGCTTTGGGACGATTCTTTGAGGTCGGCAGCATCGAGGTCAAAATCTTCAATATCAAGAAACTGCGCCTTTTCTTCTCTGAAGCGGAGCTTGACGTCATCGACAGGTCCGTTACGGTTTTTGGCAAGTATTATTTCGGCAATCCCTTTGGTTGACGAACCGTCTTCAAAGGTCGGGATGCCGAATTTATCCTGCCTGTGGATGAAAACAACCATATCGGCATCCTGCTCGATCGCACCCGATTCCCTCAGATCGGAAAGAAGCGGTCGTTTGGTGCCCCCCCTCATTTCGACCGATCGGTTAAGCTGTGAGAGTGCAAGTATCGGTACATTAAGCTCCTTTGCTATGCTCTTCAGCGAACGGGATATATTGCTGACTTCCTGCTCGCGGCTCCCGGCGTTCTCGGGCCCCGACATCAGCTGCAGGTAATCGACTATTACAATATCGAGTTTATGCTGTGCCATAAGGCGCCGGCACTTTGCCCTGAGTTCAAAGATCGAAATTGCAGGGGTATCGTCTATAAAGATCGGAGCCTGGACAAGCTTCTTTATCCTGTTGTCAAGCTGTTTCCATTCTTCTTCCGAAAGCCTGCCATTCTTTATCTTTTCTCCGGCAATGTCAGTCTCGGCGATAATAAGCCTGTTCACAAGCTGTATCGACGACATCTCGCACGAGAAGATTGCCACTTTTTTTCCGTGGTCAATTGCCATGTTCCTTGCCATTGAAAGGGCAAACGCAGTCTTACCCATCGACGGACGCGCGGCAATTATGATCAGCTCCGATTTCTGCCATCCCGAAGTAAGCCTGTCAAGCTTTGTAAAGCCCGATGGTATTCCCACAAGTGCATCTTCCCTCTTACCGGCTTCTTCGATCTCCCTGATCGCTTCCTTGATCACCACATTGATCGGTGACACTTCTCTCTTTATATTCCCTTCAGCTATCTGGAAAAGCTCGTTCTCAGAAAAGTCAAGAAGCTCTGTTACGTCAATCGAATCGTCAAATGATCTGTTCTGTATCTCGGTTGAAACCCTGATCAGCTCACGCTGAATATATTTCTGTGCAACTATCCTTGCATGGTAATCAACATTTGCAGCTGAAACCACCTTTGAGGTAAGTTGAGTGAGATACACAGGCCCTCCGACACTGTCAAGCTCATTATGCACCCTGAGCTCCTCGGTCACGGTATACAGATCGACAGGGTATTCCTTTGCCGACAGGTCCGATACCGCCTTGAAGATCTTCTGATGAGCCTCCCTGTAAAAGCTCTCGGGCTTGAGAATATCAAGAATGGTGATTACCGCTTCTTTCTCAAGCATGATTGCGCCCAGCACCGCTTCCTCCATATCGATTGCCTGCGGGGGCACCTTTCCGAAATCCGGTAGTTGAGCGATCACGGGCCTAACAAAAGCCTTCTGTTTTGCCATCAATTTTATGCTGCTGATTTATAGATGTTTGAAAAAAATGAGAAAAATACTTTCAGGGTTGGTCAAAGGTAAAAATTACCACATACTGACACCCCTCGCCTCTTCTATTCTTACAAACATTTTTTTGTTTAAAACTTGTTGAAAAGCCAAATTATACCTCAACTGTTTGAAAATCCAAACCATATGGTATTTTTGTGAGAAAATCGGGAATGGTTGTTTTTCCAGTAGCCAAAATTAACCTTGGATTGCATATCACACGAAAGCGCCCTGACGGATACCATGAAATTGAAACAATCTTCTATCCTGTTGGCCTGTGTGATGCTCTTGAGATATTGCCTGGCACAGAAGGTTCCTTCGCTGACAACATAACCGTAACCGGGCTGAATCCTGAGGTTTCTCCTGAAAGCAACCTGGTTATCAGGGCTGTGGAGAGAGTGCGAAGGATTCACAGCATCCCGTTCCTCAGGATACATCTTCATAAGGTCATTCCGGTTGGTGCAGGTCTTGGCGGAGGCTCTTCCGATGCGGCCTATGCCATTAAAGCTGTCGACAGGCTCTTTTCCCTGTCGTTTGAACCCGACAGGATGAGAACGATTGCGGCCGGACTTGGAAGTGACTGTCCCTTCTTTGTTGAGGCCAGCCCGGCGTACGCAACAGGAAGAGGTGAAATACTGAAACCCCTGCCAAAGATCCTTGAGGGTTATTATCTTCTTCTTGTAAATCCCGGGGTACGGATAAGCACAGCAGAAGCTTATGAGAACTGCCTGCCTTCAGTTCATGAGTCAGATCTTGCCGCAATTGCATCAGGCCGTCTATCGCAATGGCAGGACCTGATGATAAACGATTTTGAAAAAACAGTCTTCAGGAAATATCCCGAAATCGGAGCTCTGAAGAATTTTCTTTATGAAACCGGTGCGGTTTTCAGCCTGATGTCGGGAAGCGGATCAACAGTATACGGCATTTTCAGGAACAGACCCGACATTCCCGGCCGGCTTAAAGACCATATCCTGTATGAAGGGACGCTGTGATCAGGAAATATTTTCCAGTGTCCTATTTAAGTTCGATCAAAAGAGTGCCTTTTGACACTTTGTCCCCCTTTTGCACATGGATCTTCCTGATCGTTCCGCGCGCCGGACTTTTCAGCTTGTTTTGCATTTTCATTGCATCAAGGATCATAAGGTCGTCCCCTTCTCCGACCTTCTGCCCTTCCTTAACCAGGATATCAAGGACCGTACCGGGAATAAAGCTGAGGATCTTTCCGGGATCGGCAGGTTTATAGGTTTTCCTGCTCAGAAATTTCTTGCTGAGCCGGGTTTTATAAATGCTTGAATTGATATTCAGTTTTCCGAGATTCTCATCCTGTTTCATAGGTAATGAATGATTTTATCCTTATTTGTTGCGATCAGAACGGAGGCAGCCCGTGTTTCTTCTCTGGCATTGTAACAACCTTGTTGTCCGACATTTCGATTGCATGCAGCAGGTACCGTCTTGTCTCCCTGGGTTCAATTACCGCATCAATATATCCTCGTGATGCCGCAACATAAGGATTTGCAAACTTAGCCTTATATTCTTCCACCTTCTGCTTCCTTATCCCGTCAGGATCGTCTGATGACATTATCTCTTTCCTGAAGATAATGTTTGCAGCACCTTCCGGACCCATTACGGCAATCTCTGCCGAAGGCCAAGCAAAAACAAAGTCAGCGCGCAAATGCCTTGAACTCATCGCAATATATCCTCCACCGTATGCCTTCCGCAGGATAACTGTCAGCTTCGGTACTGTCGCCTCACTGTAGGCATACAGAACCTTGGCGCCATGCCTGATAACGCCTGCATGTTCCTGGTCAACCCCCGGAAGGTAACCCGGAAGGTCAACAAATGTGATTAAAGGAATGTTGAATGCGTCGCAGTATCTTATGAACCTCGCTGCCTTATCGGATGAATCCACATCGAGCACACCGGCCATTTCAAGTGGCTGGTTCGCAACAAAACCAGCTGTCCTCCCGCCCATGCGTCCAAATCCGATGACCATATTCTTGGCATAATTCTCCATAATCTCAAAGAAGTCGGAATTGTCAACTATCGATCTGATCACATCCTTAACATCATATGGCAATGTCGGATCATCCGGTACAATCTTTTCAGGATTGAAGCCCGGGTCGGGCTCCCCGGCAGGAAAGGTCTTTGCCTTCCTGGTATTGTTCCAGGGTATGAATGTTATGAGCTTCTTGATCTGCTCAAAGCATTCCTCCTCACTCCTGGCAAAAAAATGTGCATTCCCCGTTACTTCACTGTGTACCCGTGCACCTCCGAGGTCTTCCATCGATATTTCCTCACCAAGGACTGTCCTGATCACCTCGGGCCCGGTAATGAACATCTTTGAAATTTTGTCAACAACGAATACAAAGTCAGTAAGTGCCGGCGAATAAACAGCGCCTCCTGCGCAGGGTCCAAGGATCACCGATATCTGGGGAATTACCCCGCTCGATATTGTATTCCTGAAAAAGATTTCACCATAACCGGCCAGGGAGTTCACACCTTCCTGGATCCTCGCCCCTCCCGAATCGTTGATGCCGATAAGAGGCATTTTCATCTTCAGGGCATGATCCATTATCTTGGTTATCTTTCTTGAATGCATCAGTCCGAGCGAACCTCCGGCAACTGTAAAATCCTGGGCAAAGATGGCAACTGGGGCACCGTAAATAGTACCTGATCCTATAATTACCCCGTCGCTTGGAAGCGACTTCTTGTCCATGTCGAAATCGCGCGCATCATGCTCAACAAAAAGATCATACTCCATGAAGGAGTCCTGGTCCAGAAGAGCCATTATACGCTCCCGGGCAGTTCTTTTGCCGAGTGCTTTCTGTTTTTCAATCGCCTGTTCACCACCTCCAAGAAATGCTTTTTTCCGCTTTTCCTGCAGCTCGCGAATCTTTTTATTTACCGGCATAATAATTTTGGTTTTTCTTTCTCGTGGTGCAAAATAAACAATTATAAATTATCCGGAACAAGACCTTTGTCAGGTCTATTTCGGGGCAAGCCTGTAAAGAACAAGCGCTATAAACGAATAGAGAACGTTCGGTATCCACATTGCCAGCATTGGCTCAAGATTCCCTTTGAGCGAAAACTGGGAGGCAAACTGGAGGAACAGGATATATGAGAAGCTGAGCCCCAGACCAATACCTATGTTCATGCCAATTCCACCCCTCACCTTTCGTGATGAGAGGGAAACACCGATGAGTGTCAGGATAAAGACTGAGAAGGGGTTGGCAATACGCCGGTGTTTTTCGATAAGGAACAATTTCAGCTCATCCGATCCCTGCAGCCTGAGCAGACCTATATAATGATTCAGTTCCCTGTATGTCATGGTGCCGACAAATTCAGGGGTCCGGCTGAGATCGGCCGGGGTTATTGTCAGAGTTGTATCAATACGGCTTCCGGTTATGATCTTATCGGAATCACCTTCTATCTGCCTGATAAAGTAATTCATTATGACCCATTTGTTTGTGGTCGTATCATACCTTACTACAGGTCCCGAAAGCTTCGATTCAAGCTTTCCTGAGTCGCTGAATTTTTCTATTGTGAAGTTCCGTCCTGTCTCGCTTATGGGATTGAACGTCTCTATATAGACATTTACATTTTTAAATACCTGCCTGTGGATATTCAATACTGGTGCCCGTCTGGCAGTAGACCTGTAGTATTTATCCTCAAAAGCCATCCTCTTCAGGTTTGCCTTTGGGATCACGAAGTTCGTCAGCATGAAAGTAAAGATGGCAATGCAGAGTGATGAGATGAAATAGGGCCACATCATTCTCCTGAAGCTCATGCCGCTGTTGAGGATGGCGATGACTTCGGTATTCGCAGCCATCTTTGAAGTGAAGAAAATAACCGAAATAAAGACGAAAAGCGGTGAAAAAAGGGTCGCAAAATATGGGATGAAGTTGGCGTAATAATCTAGCAGGATAGCCCTGGCCGGTGCATGCCTTTCCATGAAGTTGTCGATCTTCTCTGCAAAATCAAAGACCACTGCTATCGTCAGGATGAGGACAAGGCAGAATACAAAAGTCCCCAGGAACTTCCTGATTATATACCGGTCGATGATCTTAAGCTTCAGAGAGCCTACAGACGTTCTGATAATATCTTTATCATTTTTCCCTTCCATCCACTAAAATTACCAATTTCAATCATTTCGCGTGCCTTTCCCATCAGGCTCATATAGAACGCAAGGTTATGAATACTTGAGATCTGGGCTCCGAGTATCTCGCCCGAGATTATAAGATGCCTGAGATACGCCTTTGAATAATAGCGGCTTACAACAGAAGGTCCGTCAGCATCAATCGGGCTGAAGTCATTTATCCACTTCCTGTTCCTGATGTTGATTACCCCGTTGGCTGTGAACAGCATGCCATTCCGTCCGTTCCTTGTAGGCATCACGCAATCGAACATATCGATCCCCCTTTCGATAGCCTCCAGGATATTGACCGGCGTTCCTACTCCCATAAGGTATCGCGGCTTGTCGTCAGGCAGGATCGCATTCACGATCTCAATTATCCGGTACATCTCTTCAGCCGGCTCACCTACCGACAACCCGCCGATCGCATTGCCTTCCATGCCGGCTGAAGCGACTTTTTCAGCTGATATTTTCCTTAGATCATCAAAGGTACTGCCCTGAACTATAGGGAAAAGGGCCTGATGGTACCCCCACCTGGGCTCAGTTTCCCTGAACCTTACAACTGCCCTGTCGAGCCAGAGATGAGTAAGAGCAAGCGATTTTTTTGCATACATGTAATCGCACGGGAAAGGAGCACATTCATCGAGCACCATAATGATGTCGCCGCCGATGATCCTCTGGATATCGACCGTATTTTCAGGTGTAAAGACATGCGTTGACCCGTCTATATGTGATTTGAATACCGCACCTTCCTGCGTTAATTTTCTGTTGCCGGTGAGCGAAAAGACCTGATAGCCGCCGCTATCGGTCAGTATGGGTCTGTTCCAGTTCATAAATCCGTGAAGTCCTCCTGCAGCTTCAAGGATCTCGGTTCCCGGCCGAAGGTACAGATGATATGTGTTTCCAAGAATTATTTTTGCGTCGATGTCATCAATAAGATCGCGCTGAAGGATGCCTTTTACAGTCCCTGCTGTTCCTACGGGCATAAAGACAGGCGTTGGAATATCGCCATGAGCTGTCTTCAGAATCCCTGTCCTTGCCATGGTTTCATTATCCCTGCTCTTTACCTGGAACATATTATCAGCCCTGTTTTGGATGCACAAAGGTAATTTTTTAAGCCTCCTGCAAAAAATTATGCCGATAATTTTTACTGTCACTCTGCGTTTTATAATGATTAATCTAAACTTGTTTTTTTGCATTCAGATTTCTTGCTAATATTGTTGCCTTATATGAAATTCAGATGGTAATCCGCGATCATCCCCTATTCCTGATTTTTTTCGTTATTTTCGGATTATCCGCAATAGTCCAGATATTTTACTATCTCTATTTTTATCTCAGTGCCGGTCGCTTCCGGCACCAGGAGACCGGAAACGATTTTAAGGGACCGGTTTCAGTGATAATCTGCGCAAGGAATGAAGAGGAAAATCTCAGAAAATTCCTTCCGGCTGTACTGGAGCAGGATTATCCTGAATTTGAGGTTATTGTTGTAAATGATTGCTCCGAGGACAATTCATTTGAAGTTCTGGGCGGATTCCTTAAAAAGTACCCAAACCTCAAGGTTTCGAACATAGTAAAGGACCCCAAGTTCACTCATAACAAGAAGTTTGCCCAGTTTATCGGGATTAAGGCATCTGCAAATGAGCTGCTGCTCTTTACCGATGCTGATTGCTATCCCGAATCAGGGCAGTGGATACGGAACATGGTCTCTCATTTTGACGACAATACTTCCTTTGTGCTTGGGTACGGTGGCTATATAGGCCTTAAGGGGTTTCTGAACAAATATATAAGGTCCGACAGCATGACAATCGCCATGCAATACATGGGACTGGCCTTACGGGGTATTCCTTATATGGGGATAGGCCGCAACCTTGCCTACCGCCGGTCGCTGTTCTTCGGAACCAAAGGGTTCGCCGGCCACAACCAGCTGGCTTCAGGGGATGATGACCTGTTTGTGAATGCGCATGCTTCTGCAGCAAATACCGCAGTTGAATTCAGGAAGGAATCGCATACACGGTCGTTGCCTGCAGCCACTGCAGAGGAATGGCTCAAACAGAAAAAAAGACATTTTACAACTGCCAGATACTACAAGCAGGCAGATAAACTGATCCTGGCAGCAGAACCATTTTCAAGGGTGCTGTTCTACGGATTGTTCGCAGTGCTTGTTTCAGCGCTTTTTCTGTGGCCTGTTGTAGTTGGGATATTTGCGGTCAGACTTATTATTCAGGTAATTGTTGTGAACATGTCTCAAAAAAGGTTCAACGAACCTGGAATACTTTTATATGTTTTGTTATTTGATATCGTTTCACCCGTGATTAATTCAGGTATTTATTTAAGCAATTACAGGCCGGGATCAGGCAGGAAGAGATGGAATTAAGCAACGGTTTATCGGAAAAGGCAAAGAATGATCTGATTCTTGTTGAAATGGCAAGAAAGGGTGACGAGAAGGCTTTCTCATCACTTATGAACAGGTACAGGGATTCAATATACTATATGCTGCTCAAAATGGTAAGCAATGCATCGGACGCCGAAGACCTTACTATTGAGGCATTCGGGAAAGCATTCCATAATATTGAAATGTTTACGCCTGATTTTGCGTTCAGTACATGGCTTTTCAAGATCGCTACCAACAACTGTATTGATTTCATCAGGAAAAAACAGGCTTCACCCAATCCCTTCGACCAGCTTCAGGACGACATGGACAACCTGACGGTCAACATCCAGTCCGATCTGCCCGACCCTGAAGAGACCCTTATCAATGATCAGAAAATTGCGGTTCTGCGCGATATTGTAAGTCAGCTGAAGCCACGTTACAGGCAGCTGATCGAGCTAAGGTACTTCAAGGAATATTCCTACGAGGAGATCTCTGAAACACTGGACTTGCCAATTGGAACTGTCAAGGCTCAGTTGTACCGGGCGAAATCCCTGTTATACAACATATTCATAAAAACCGGGAACACATAGTCGGAATCATACTCAAATATTTCCCTGACCTCGACGACATTCAGACCGACAGGTTTGCCAGGCTGAGACATATATATGAATCGTGGAACAGCAGGATCAATGTCATTTCAAGGAAGGACATGGATAATCTGTATCTCCGCCATATCCTTCATTCCCTTGCAATAGCCAGGGTTATAGATTTCGGGGAGTGCACAAGGGTCCTTGACATCGGCACAGGCGGTGGTTTTCCGGGGATCCCGCTGGCGATAATGTTTCCCGGTTCGGAGTTTTTCCTCCTTGATTCGATCGCTAAAAAAATTAAAGTGGTCTCCGCAGTTGCCGGGGAACTTGACCTGAAAAATGTAAAGACAATCCTCAGCAGGGCAGAAGATGAGAATGGCCTGTATGATTTTGTAGTAAGCAGGGCCGTCACTGATTTTCAGAATTTTGTGAAGCTCGCAGAAAAAAATGTTACTGGCAAAAACCGGAACGCGATCAGGAACGGGATCCTTTATCTCAAAGGTGGCGATCTGCATGACGAGCTTTCACACTTCAGCCACAGGGTGCAGGTATGGGACATAAAGGAATTCTTTTCAGAACCCTGGTTTGAAGAGAAGAAGGTTGTATACCTGCCTGCATCAACGCAACATCGGGACTGAAAACATTCTTCGTCCGTTCGCAGCCGGGCTTTCTTAACGGGTAAAAAAGAAAGAATCACGTTTGCATTTGTATAAAAAATAACTATTTTTGCCGTCTCAAAACCCAGCAGGTTCAGATAAATTAAAATACTCAGGATATGAAAAGGACATTTCAGCCATCAAGAAGGAAGAGGGCAAACAAGCATGGTTTCAGGGAAAGAATGTCCACACCCAACGGAAGGAGGGTCCTTGCATCCCGTCGTGCCAAAGGCAGGAAAAAATTATCCGTATCCCCTGAGCTCAAATTGAAATAGCTTTAAAGGCTCAAATAATAGCCCGAACGTTAATGGGTGCCTCACAAAAAGGCACCTTTTTTTGTTAATTTTGCATACCGCAACCGACTTCAATGACCAATCTTTCAGGATATATTGGCAACCCCGACCTCAGGCAGATAGCCGGTAAGGTACACTCCGGCATCAGGATTACGCCTGATGAAGGCCTCCTGCTTTACGAAAAGGCAGAACTGCCCCTGCTTGGTCTGCTTTCAGGAATTATCAGGCGAAGAAAGAACGGCAATCTTGCCTGTTTTAACAGGAATTTCCACATTGAACCAACAAACATTTGCATTCATAACTGCAGATTCTGTTCATACCACCGACCTTCGGGCGATAAGCTGGCCTGGGAGCTGAGTATAGCGGAAATGCTGGAAACAGTGCGCCGGTTTGACGGGAAGCCGGTAACGGAAGTCCACATTGTCGGAGGCGTTCATCCCCTGCATGGCATTGATTACTATGCCGGCCTTTTAAGGCTGATCAAAGAGCATCGTCCTGACCTTCACATAAAGGCTTTCTCGGCAATCGAGCTTGATTATATTATAGTAAAATCAGGGCTTACCCTCAGGCAGGGGCTTGAGCTTCTTAAGGAATCAGGGCTCGGTTCGATACCGGGAGGCGGCGCCGAGATCTTCGATGAGGATCTGAGAAAGAGGATCTGTCCTGAAAAGACTGGACCGGCAAGATGGCTTGAGATCCATGAGACGGCGCATATACTGGGGATCCCTTCAAATGCAACAATGCTTTACGGCCATATTGAAAGTTACGTCCATAGGATCGATCATATGAACAGGCTTCGCAACCTCCAGGACAGGACAGGAGGATTCAGCGCATTCATCCCGCTCAAATACAAAATGGCAAATAACTCAATGTCATATGCAGGAGAAGTAAGCACGGTTGAAGACCTGAGGAACTATGCGGTTGCCAGGATATTCCTCGACAATATACCCCACATTAAAGCCTACTGGCCTGCTATGGGCAGGGAGATTGCAGGATTGAGCCTTTCGTTCGGGGCAGACGATCTTGACGGCACTATCGACGACACTACCAGGATCTACTCAATGGCGGGCGCGGAAGAAAAGAATCCTGCCATGACTACAGATGAGATTTGCAGGCTTATCAGGGATGCGCGATTTGAGCCCGTTGAACGCGATTCTCTTTATAATTTTATCAATACATTTGCGTTATAAACTTAGTTCTATTCCCGGCATGACTCTTAAAGAATTTATTTTCAGCAAAATATTTATAAAGAATCTCGGGCTGGCCGCAGCTGTTGCTGTTGCATCCCTTATGATCCTTCTTATCTGGCTTAATTTTTATACCCGTCATGGGCAGAGCAGGCCCGTACCGGATTTCAAGGGACTCACAATTGATCAGACCCGCGATCTGGCTAAGAAAAGCAGACTGAGATTCCAGATCATTGATTCTGTATACAGTTCGGAGGTACCCAGAGGATGCATAGCAGAACAGAACCCCATTGCTGGTTTCAGGGTCAAGAAAGGCAGGAACATATTGCTCACTATCAATGCTTACAGTCCCGAGATGGTTTCAATGCCCAATCTGGTGAACCTTCCGAAGAGACAGGCTGTCGCCCTTATCGAAAGCTCAGGCCTTGAAATGGGAACTCCCATATATGTACCTGATATCTCTATTGATGTAGTCATCAAACAGCTTTATAAGGGAAGGGAGATCAATGAAGGCGACTCACTTCAGAAAGGCTCGGTGGTCGACCTTGTGCTGGGCAAGGGGCTCAGCAACCAGAGGACCTCTGTCCCTTATCTCGTAGGCATGGACCTTGAATCGGCAAAGAATAAAATACTGGGTGCTTCGCTTACTCTTGTAACATCAATTTATGATAATACTGTGCTGACTGCGCAGGATTCTCTAAATGCTTTTGTATACAAGCAGAATCCCGAATTCAGCCTCGACGCCACCCTTCAGCTTGGCTCATCCATCTATCTCTGGCTGACAGTTGACTCTGCAAAGCTTCAGAATGATACAGCAAGACCTGTTAATGATACTGTTCCCGGAATATTACCTCAGCAGACTGAATAGACCCGATGCTCAAAAGGTTAATCCTGAATATCGCCCTCTTTACCATGTTAACTGTCATTGCGGCGGGACAGGAAGTTTTAATAGGACTGCAGTCGAATCGCCAGGTAAAAGAGAACTTTGAGAAACCTTATCCGTCAAAAAGAGCTGCATTTGCTGACACATTAAGTCTTCCGTTTTTTGATGATTTTTCAGGCCAGCAGGTTACACCATCACCTGAAAGATGGAGTGATAACTTTGTTTTTATAAATAATACCTATTCTGTCAGGCAACCAACAATCGGTATTGCAACCATGGATGCAATAGACAACACTGGCAACCTCTATGAAACGGCCAGTCTGGAAGGATTTGAGGCAGACCATCTTACATCAAAACCTATAAATCTTGCATATCCTTCTTCCGACAATATTTACCTGAGTTTTTTTTATGAGCCCGGCGGACTTGGCGAAATGCCCGGGATTTACGACAGTCTTACTGTCCAGTTTTATGCTCCCGACGAAGCAAAGTGGTACTCTGCATGGAAATCGCCCGATACAATTATTAAAAGGTTTATACCTGCGGTAATCAAAATTGACAACCCAAGGTTTTTAAAAAAGGGATTTAAATTCCGGTTTGTCAACTGGGCAACACTGAGCAAGGAATTTTATAAAGAGGATCCTGCGATGGTCGGGAATTGCGACATGTGGAATATCGATTACGTTTACCTCGACAGGAACAGGAACGCGGCCGATACCACAATTGCCGATGTTGCCTTCAGAACGCCTGTCAGGTCGCTCCTTAAAACCCACGAGTCAATGCCATGGAAACAGTTCAGGCAGGTCTATCTCCAGGAAATGGGTTCATCAATACCAATCCACTACAGGAACAACGATACGATAGTCAGGAACGTTACCCGAAACTTCGTGATCAGGGATGTGTACAGGAACACTGTTGCACAGTCATTTTCGGCAGGGGCCACAAATATTGACCCCCTTACCAATGTCGATTACAATGCCGCCCTCATATATACATTCAACACAACCGGCAATGACTCAGCTCTTTTCAACATAACCTGTTACCTGATCACAGATGATTTTGATCCCAAGAACAACGACACCATCAGGTACAACCAGGTCTTCAGCAATTATTTTGCATTTGATGACGGAACATCTGAAGCCGGTTACGGCATTAACGGCCAGGGGTCAAGAAATGCGATGGTCGCATACAGGTTCAAGTCGTACACCAACGACACGGTGCGCGCAATAAGGATATGTTTCAACGACAGTTATCTCAACACCAACAGGCGGGCATTTGACCTTATGATCTGGGACGATCTTGAAGACCTCCCGGGAAATGTCCTTTATACTCTCGAAAATGTCATAGTCGAACCTGAAAATTCGTTAAATGGATTTTATACCTATGTACTGCCCGAAGGAGTAGAGGTCAACAGTACCTTTTACATAGGCTGGAGGCAACGTACCGAAACTTTCCTCAATGCAGGCTTTGACGTTAATACTTCCAACGAGGGCAGGCAGCTTTACTGGCTTAACGGAGAATGGTTTCAGACCCAGATGCAGGGCAGCCTGATGATAAGACCGGTTGTCGGACGGACACTGAAGACAACATCGATCAAAAAACCACCGACCGAAACACAAAGGGAATACAGATTATGGCCCAACCCAGCAACCGATTATATAAACCTCGATTGCAGTGATCTTGCCCTTACCGGCACCTCAAGGGTAATCATAATCGACCTACAGGGGCGCGAACTGCTTAACCTTCCATATAATGCAAGGATCGGCATCTCAGAGCTTAAACCCGGGATCTATACTGTGGTTACAACAATTAACGGAAGGCGCACCGGACATCTGAGGTTTGTGAAAATAATCTAATCATCTATGGAAGAGGAGGAACCTGTCGATCAGCAGGAGCTATTTGAACATCACAGGATCATGGCCGATCCGGGCCAGTCCTTGCTTAGGATTGATAAATTCCTTTCTTTCAGGCTAGAGAATGTATCCCGTACCCGCATCAGTAATGCTGCCATAGCCGGGAATATACTTGTCAATAATTCACCGGTCAGGCCCAGCTACAGGGTTAAACCCGGAGATATCATCCAGGTGGTCCTCCCCAACCCTCCGAGGGAAATTGAGCTTATTCCCGAAGACATACCGATTGATATCATCTATGAGGATGATGATGTGATAGTTGTGAATAAGGCTGCCGGAATGGTCGTCCATCCGGCTTACGGAAATTACACGGGTACGCTGGTTAACGCCCTGATGTGGCATTTCAGGGATCTTCCGTTGTTCAAGACGGGTGAGCTCCGCCCCGGGCTCGTTCACAGGATCGATAAGAATACCTCGGGGATCCTGGTGGTTGCAAAGAATGAGCTTGCCCTGAACAGGCTTTCGAGACAATTTTATGACAGGACGACAGGACGGAAATACATTGCCCTCGTGTGGGGTGTCCCTGATCCCCCGGAAGGGACAATAACCGGGAATGTCGGCCGTAACATCCGCGACAGGAAGATCATGCAGGTCTTTCCTGACGGCAGCAAGGGCAGGCATGCCGTCACTCATTACAGGGTGATTGAGAATTTCGGATACGTCTCACTTGTTGAGTGCAGGCTTGAAACCGGGCGCACGCACCAGATCAGGGTCCATTTTGCGTATACCAAACATCCGCTCTTCAATGACCCGGAGTACGGCGGCGATCATATACTTAAGGGAACGACATTCAGCAAATACCAGCAGTTCGTACGTAATTGTTTCAATATCCTGCCGCGTCAGGCTCTTCACGCCAAATCGCTCGAGTTTGAACACCCGGTGACAGGGAAAAGGTTGTTGTTCGATTCGGATCTCCCCGCAGATATGCAGGAAGTGATCGATAAGTGGCGGAATTATATTTCAGACAGATCTTAGTCCGCCCGGCACCCCGCACCCAGCAGGCCAGTGCGTTGTGGCTCACCAGCTCCCGCCGGCTCCTCCTCCACCAAAGCTTCCGCCCCCAAAACCTCCGAATCCGCCGCCCCCGCCTCCAAAGCCGCCTCCTCCTGAAAATCCGCCCCAGCTTCCGCTGTGCGCGTTCCTTCCGGAGTTCATCATTGTGAGAAGCATCCATAAAGGCAGCCCTTTATGGCCGATATGACGCTGGTTCGACCCGCCGCTGTTGCTTTTTGAAAACAGAATAATAACGATGATAACAAGAACAACAATGAACGGTACGATGCTCCCCGCCTCTTTTCCTTTATGTTTTCCGTACCCGGGCGGGAACTCACCGCTCGCAAGCGACATCAGCACACTGGTTGCCTTGTCGAGCCCTTCGTAATACTTTTCTGCCTTGAAAGCGGGAACTATCTCTTTGTCAATTATCTCGCCGCACATTATATCAGGTATCGCACCTTCCAGACCATAACCGGGGGCAATAAAAACGTCACCCCGCGAATTTTCTGAAGTCTTTGGTTTGACAAGGATAAGGACACCGTTGTTTTTACCCTTTTGCCCTATTCCCCATTTTTCGGCAAGCCGCTGGGCATAATCACCCGGGGCATAACCATGCAGGTCGGGAACAATAACAATTGCTATCTGAGTTGAAGTTGAATCGTTATATGCATCGAGCTTCCGTTCCAGTGCATCTGCCTCACCGGGGGTAAGCATCCCGGCAAAATCGTTTACCAGCCGTGGAGGAACAGGCTTCTCGGGAAAATCCTGGGAAATGCAGTTAAGCACCGGCAAAAATGTCAGCACCAGTATCGCCAGGGCCGGTTTCAGGTTAATTTTCTTCATAGTTCCGGCCATTATTCGGGATTGTCAAAGGAAATTTCGTCAGGGAGCTCGTTAACATCGCCTTTCTGATAAGGGAACTGCTGTTTTAGTTGTTTACCGGCAAGAAGTATTCCCTCAACCAGGCCATCAGTGAATTTGCCTGTCCTGAAATGTTCCTGAAGAATATCCTTTGTCTTGTCCCAGAAGTCGTCCGGTACTTTTGAATTTATACCCTTGTCGCCAATTATGGCAAATTCCCTGTTTTTGAGTGCCAGGTAGAATAGAACGCCATTGCGCTGTTCGGTGGCATGCATTCCTATCTTTCTGAAGATCCAGGCTGCTCTGTCGAGTACTTTGCCCCTTACGCCCGATTCTATATGGACCCGAATTTCACCTGAGGTCTCCTTTTCGGCTTCCATAATTGCCTCGCGTATCCTTGCCTGTTC